>JBNGDR010000006.1:0-21997 GCA_049975685.1 Anaerolineae bacterium | reverse complement strand
GAGTCGACGGCCCACCTCTACCAGATCAGCCTCTACGTCGACCACCTGGCCGAGGAGCAGGGACGCGAGAAGTATCATCTGAGCGAATACGTGGGGTTGAACCTCATGCTGGACGGTCTGAATGATATGGTCAACGGTATCTTCGGCAGTACCGCGGGCACCAACTACGGCGAGAACAACTCGCTGATGGTGGTCACACGCAACTACTCCGGCCCGGTACTGATAACAGCGGGTGCCATCGCCATGTTGCTCGGCTTCATTGGCCCCTTGGCGGACATCGTGTCGACCTTGCCCACGGCGGTCAGCGGCGGCCTCTCCATCTACCTCTTCGGTGTCATCGGCATGCAGGGTATTGCCCTCATGATGTCTGAGAAGGTCAACCTCTTTGATCCCAAGCAGTTGGCGATCGGAGCGGTGATCCTCATCGTCGGCATCGGCGGCAACATTGGTTTCGCCGGTGGCTTCTTGCCCTTCCCCATTCTTCAGGGTCTCTTCCCGCAGGGGCTCCCGGCCATCGCCAGCGGCGCCGTTTTCGGTATCCTGCTCAACCTCGTCTTCGTACTTTGGAAACCACCCACACAGCGAGAGGACATCCTGAATCGATAGGCAGCGTGCCGGTTATCGCCTGCACGGTGCTCGTTAGTCTGGCATTCCCGGTGATGTCTGCCGGGAGTGCCAGCTTTTAACCTCTACCTGTAGGTTGAAGGTTGAGGGAGGCATCTTTTTACCTGGAGGCCGGGTTCGCCACTGGCCGACCCGGTTTCTATATTTCTCGGAGAGATCGATGAAAGGCGAGATCAAACGCGAAATGTGAAATGTCAGGTTGTAGAGATCGTGGCCTTTGACGTATCGCGTTTGGTTTCGTGAGTTGAAATTCAAGTCCCGGGAGGTATAGGTCAATGCCAATGCGACCATTTGATTATTATAAGCCACAGAGTTTTGAGGAGGCCTTCCAATACCTGACCATGGCGGACCGGGCCGTCTGCCCCGTGGCCGGCGCCACCGACCTCATTCCGGCGGTCCGTGATGAGCTCCGGAAGCCAGATGTCGTCGTTGACGTCAAGGCCCTGCCTGGACTCCGCGATCTTCAGGAGACGGAGGAAGGATTGTACGTCGGAGCGGCGGTGACTATGAATGAGATAGTCCACTCCGACCTGGTGAGGAGTCAATGGGATCTTCTTGTGCAGGGCGCCGCTTCAATGGGTAACGAGCAGGTCCGCAACCGGGCCACCATCGGCGGCAATATCTGTACCGCTTCTCCGGCCGCCGATACAGCACCGGCGCTGCTGGCCCTGGAGGCCGTGGCCCTCATCGTGGGGCCTGACGGCGAGCGGCGGGTGCCCATCGCCGAGTTTTTCACCGGCCCCAAGAAGAATGCCCTCAAGCCAGATGAGATCCTTGTGGGTCTCGTCATACCCGTGCCGCCCGAGGGTACCGCGGGCACCTACAAGAAGCTGAGCCGGCGGAAGGCGGGCGATCTCTCTATCGTCGGTGTTGCCGTGATGGCTTATCCTTTCGACGGCGGCTATCGCTGGCGGGTGGCTATGGGGGCCGTTTCACCCACGCCCCTTCGTGCGACGACGGCGGAGGAGGTTCTCAACGAGAGCCACGACCCAGAAGCCATTCGCAAGGCGACGGTCTGTGCCTTCGAGGCCTGCTGTCCCATCGACGATATTCGCTCCAGTGCTGACTATCGGCGGGCGATGGTAGTTCGGATCTCCCGCCGCGCCATCGGCGAAGTGCTGGAGAAGTTGGAAGAGGAGGCAAAGTAGATGCTACACGAGATCACACTGACTGTCAATGGTGACGTCTATACGGTGCCTGTGAAGTCCCACCATACCCTGTTACAGGTTTTGCGGGAGCAGCTGGGGCTCACCGGTGCCAAGGCCGGATGCGAGAATGGGGAGTGTGGTGCCTGTACGGTTTTGATGGATGGTGAGCCTGTCAACTCCTGCCTGGTGTTGGCCCCTGAGGCCGATGGTCACGAGATCGAGACGGTGGAAGGGCTGAGCAAAGGAGGCGATCTTCATCCTCTGCAGAAAGCCTTCATTGAGCACAACGCTATCCAGTGCGGTTTCTGCACCCCGGGGATGCTCATGTCGGCCAAGGCGTTGCTGGAGCGTAACCCCCATCCTACCAAGGATGAGGTGCGCCTGGCCATCGTCGGAAATCTTTGTCGTTGCACCGGCTACTTGCGGATTGTGGACGCAGTGCTGGATGTAGCGGAGGACGAAACGTAACACGTGATAGACATGGACATGTGTTATGTTTATGAATTAAGGAGCTAGGTTATGACAGAACAGACGAACAATCCTGTTGGTAAGAGCGTTCCGCGCGTGGACGCTTATGAGAAGGCGACGGGCGCGGCCAAGTACGTGGACGATATGGCCTTCGGCCCCGAA
Source organism: Anaerolineae bacterium (assembly GCA_049975685.1). Lineage (GTDB taxonomy): Bacteria > Chloroflexota > Anaerolineae > B4-G1 > SLSP01 > DAOTVC01. Next base: position 19,595 of record JBNGDR010000006.1, on the reverse strand, counting down.
CTGTTGCACGGTAAGCTGTTAACCAGTCCAGTGGCCCACGCTCGTATCAAGAGCATCGATGTAAGCAAGGCGTTGGCCTTGCCCGGTGTCAAGGCCGTGGTGACGGGACAGGATAATCCCACCCATCTGGGCCTTTACCTCAAGGATCGCTACATCTTCGCCTACGATCGCGTTCGTTACGTGGGGGAGACGGTGGCCGGTGTGGTGGCTACCACGCCCGAGATCGCTGAGGAGGCTGCCAAGCTCATCGAGATTGAATACGAGGAGCTGGAGCCCGTCTTTGACCCCTACGAAGGCGCGCAGCCTGACGCACCGCTGCTGCACCCCGATCTGGGAGAGTATGAGGTCGCCAATTTTATCTTCCCTGTGCCCGGTACCAACATCTCCGAACACTTCAAACTGCGCAAGGGTCAGGTCTCCGATGAGGGCGTGGACGACGAGGTCTGGGAATCCTGTGCTTCTATTATCGAGGACACTTTCAGTCTGCCCCAGATCCAGCACGTGCCCATCGAGACGCACGTGGCCATCGCCAGATGGGATCCCTCGGGCGATGTGACCTTATGGTCCGCTTCCCAATCCCCCTTCGCACAGCGTGATCTTCTGGCGCAGAGCCTGGGTATTCCCCACGGCAACCTGCGCGTGATCTCCCCCTACGTAGGCGGCGGCTTCGGAGGCAAAGCGGGTATCTCCATCGAGGCTAACGTTGTCTTGATGGCGAAGGCGGTCAAGGGCCGTCCAGTGAAGGTACGTATGTCCCGCGAGGATGAGTTCATCACCACCAACGTCCGTCAGGACCTGCGGGCCTTCTATAAGATCGGATGCGATGCCGACGGCAACCTGCTGGCGATGGAGGTCTCCTACTATTTCGGCGGTGGTGCCTACACCGACTACGGGGTCAATATCGCCCGGGCAGCCGGGTATTCCTGTACCGGTCCCTATGACGTGCCTCACGTCAAGGGAGATTCCTACTGCGTTTATACCGACCGACCCATCGGCAGCGCCATGCGAGGTTTCGGTATGCCCGAGATCCACTGGGGCATTGAGCAGATCATGGACCAGCTGGCTTATGAGATCGGGATGGATCCCGCCGAGTTTCGACGTCGCAACTGCGTGCGTACCGGTGATATTATCCTGACGGGTATGGAGATGCCTCAGGTCGATCTGCCCAAGTGCATCGACAAGGTCACCGAAGCCATAGGTTGGGATCGGGATGCACCAGCTTCGGCGCCTCACAAGAAGCGGGGCAAGGGGATCGCTATCATGTGGAAGGCGCCCGCCATGCCACCCAATCCCGGCAGTTCGGCCATCGTCCGTTTCAATGAGGATGCTACCCTCAATGTCTACGTCGGTGGTCAGGAGCTCGGACAGGGTGCTTTCACCGTCGCTGCACAGATGGCGGCGGAGGCTCTGGGCGTGCCCTATGAGTGGGTGCGCGTCTCCGCGAACCCCGTCGACACCAAGTACAGCCCGTATGAGTGGCAGACGGTCGCCAGCCGCCTCACCTGGTCCATGGGAAACGCAGTCAAGGCGGCCGCCGAGGATGCCCGCCAGAAGATTCTGGATATCGTCGCCGAATACTGGGACGAGGACCCTGATGATCTGGATATCCGTGAGGGTGTCGTTATCTCCTACAAGTCTGAGCGGGAACAACCTCTGCAGAACATGGTCGTCTACGGCTTGCCCAACGAGAATTTCGAGGGTTGGCAGGGCGGTCCTATCGTGGGTAGTGGTAAATTCATGCCCACCTACGTCACCGGCCTCGATCCCGAAACGGGTCAAGGGGCTCGTGCGGTTGTTCACTACACCGTTGGCGCTCAGGCTGTAGATCTGGAAGTGGATACCGAGACGGGCCAGATCGATATTCTCAAGATCGCCAGCGCCTACGACGTGGGTAAGGCCATCAATCCCGATCTGGTCATGACCCAGATTGAGGGGGGCGCCGTGCACGGTCTGAGCTCGGCCTTCGAAAGCTTGCGCTTCGATGAGCGCGGTCGTCCCCTCAACGCCAGCCTCGTAGATTACAAGATTGCTACTGCTGTGGACGCGCCCCGCGAGATTCACGGGGACATCGTCGAAACCCCATTGGAGGACGGCCCCTGGGGCGCCCGGGGTGTGGGAGAGCACGTCATGGTTCAGACGGCCCCCGCCATCGCCAACGCCTTACGTGCTGCGACCAATGTGCGCTTCAATGATCTCCCGCTCTCTGCAGAGAAGATCTATCTGGCAATGCACGAAGGTGAGGACATCGCCTGCAAGCTCGAAGAAGGATAGTCTACGAGCCTGCCTGAGCGTAAACCCGACGAGCCACTGCGGCTCGTCGGGTTTTTGTTTGTTCTCGTTATCAGACCCGGTCTCTGTTTTGTCTATTGACCAGAGATCTGGTGTCTCTTATGAGGACGTTCGCCTGAGGTGGAGCTGGGTGGTGAGGTCGGCGTGGAAAGCCGGGTAGGTGAAGGTGGTATCTTCAGTTTTACCTTACCTGCTTTCGTCATCGATGATGGAGAGGATCCCACCGCTCATTTGCCAGAGCCTGTTCCAGAATCTCCTGTAGTTCCTCGCTGAGACCCAGGCGCTCCCTTTCCCGAGGGCCAACCCAGCGGACATCCGAGACGTCATCCCCCGGCCTGGGTTTCCCCTCGTCACTTTACCTGTTTTCTGACCCTAATATCGCTGCCGTTTTCGAGTTGCATTCAGCGCATTCGCCCCTATACTGGAGCGCATGGGGTGACCGGCCTGCTGTGGCAAAGCCTTCTTTCTACATTCTTAACTAAACAGTTATGGTCGGTAACTTTACCCCCAATTTTCTTTATGGTATAATCTGGTTAGGATATGACTGACTTTGGTTAGTGCGGATGACATTGGCGTCTTTGGAGCGTCCGCGATCTTTAATCCTCAGTCGTGTAGGATAATCCCAGTGAGAAGGGTAGATGCAAGAGACAATACTCTATATCGAAGATAATCCGGATAATCGTCTGTTGGTAAGGCGAATTCTACTGGCGGATGGGTACTTGGTGTTGGAGGCCGAGGATGCTGAAACGGGAGTAGAGATTGCCACACGTGAACATCCCGATCTGATCCTGATGGACATGAATTTACCCGAGGTGGATGGTTATACTCTCACCCGTCGGCTCCGAGCTATCCCAGAATTGCAGGGCATTCCCATTATTGCTATGACGGCCAACGTTATGCACGGCGATCGGGAGAAGAGTCTGGAAGCCGGTTGTGATGGGTATATCCCCAAACCTATTGATGTGGATGCGCTTCCCCGCCAGGTGCAACGGTTCCTGGCGGCGAAACGTACATCCACCGAGGGGGCATGATGGCACGCGAAATCACGAATCCTCATGAGGCCACGATTCTCATCGTCGAGGATAACTTTCACAATTTCCTGCTCATGACCCGGCTTCTGGCCTTCCTTGGTGTTAAAAAGTGCGAGTGGAAAGCTTCCGGTTGGAAGGTGTTGGAGTTTGCCGAAACGTTGGGTGATGTGGATCTCATTCTCATGGATATCATGCTTCCTGAGGCCGACGGGTATCAGTCTCTGGAGGAGTTGCGTTCCCACCCCCGCTTTGAGGAGGTGCCCATCGTTGCGGTGACCGCCAATGCTTCACCCGACTCCCTGGAGCGGGCGCGCCAGGCTGGCTTTAACGGGTTTATCGGAAAACCGTTGGACCCGGATCGCTTTCCCGATCAGGTGCGACGAGCCCTGATGGGGGAGGAGGTATGGGAACCGGAGTAGAGGCCGAATCCCGTTCTCGTTCCATTCCCACCACGGGTATGCGGGGTGGGCTGGGGCGTACCCTGCTGACCGCGTTTCTCATCCTCACCATTCTTCCCCTGGCCCTTATTGGATACTACGTAGTCTGGCAGAATGATTTAACTTTAAAAGATGAAGCGGTACAGCGCCTGGGTGCTGTGGCGAGGCTCAATGCGCAGACACTGAGGTTGTGGTGGGCTGACCGGGCCTCCCTCTTGCTGTTGCCCGCGGAAGAGGAGACCGCGGGAGGAGATACGCCGCCTCCGCCGTCCTGGGAGATAGTTCAGCAACAGTTACCTGACCTGGAGGGGGCTACCCTGATCGAGGAAGGTTCCAAGACCGTTTGGTCGGTCGGTTCCTGTGAGGCGGAGTCTCATCACCTGGTCGATATTTCCTCACTTTCCCCGGATGCGGAAATCACCCTGATACTTCCCAGCGGGGAGCGTTCCTTAAAAATTTGTAGCAGATTGCGCGTGGCGATGGGTTCCCCAACAGAGATGTACGATGACGAGGTTGCCCGTGACGGAACCCTACACGTCTATCTGGTGCAGCAGAGCGGGATAGATCTTCCATTGACTGAGAGTCCGGCGGTGGCCGAAAGTCCGGCGGTGGCTGAAAGTCCGGCGCTGGAAGCGCTGGTCGGGGGCCAGGAAGGGGGCGGAAGCTACGTCAACCACGAGAATGTGCCTGTGGTGGGCGCCTACTATCCGCTTCCCGAACTCGGTCTGGGTGTACTGGTGGAACAGGAAGTGGAAGAGATCCTCGTTTCTAATGACCAGATTGCGGCGACACTTATCGCTGTGATTCTCGTCGTGGTCTTGGTGACCACCTTTATCTCGGCGGTCATGATCCGCCAGATCACCCGACCCGTCATCCGGTTGACCGAGTCCGCGTTAGATATGTCGGGGGGTAATTTCAAGCAGTCCGTGGCGGTTACCTCCAAGGACGAGATCGGCATTCTAACCTACGTCTTCAACCAGATGGCAGCCGAGCTCGCCTCGCTCTACGAGGATCTGGAGGCGAAGGTTGTGGAGCGCACGCAGATGCTCCAGCGGGCTAACTATCAGATTCAGCGGCGCGCTTTGCAGCTGGAGGCGAGTCTGGAAGTAAGCAAGGCGGTCACCTCTATACGCGATCCTGGTGTTCTGTTGAATCGGGTGACGAAGCTCATATCTGATCGCTTTCTGTATACGTCGGTAGCCATTTATCTTCTGGAACCTGGGGGCGGGCGTGCTTGCTTGCAGGCGCACAGTCCCGCTGACGCTCAATGGCCGGGTTCGGTGCATCCCGGCGACGGGACGCTCATCGAACGTGCGCTTCGCAAGGGCGAGCCGCAAGTGGAACACGAGGAGGTCTTCCCTGAGGAGGTCTGGCATCGGAGAACGCTCTCTCATGTGGTGGTACCACTTAAAATGGAAGCCCGTGTTACCGGCGCCATAGCCGTTCTGAGCGCCGAGCGTGAAAGCGTTCAGGAAGATGACGTTGAGGTATTGGTTCACCTGGCTAATCAGGTGGCCGTTGCTCTTGAAAATGCCCGCGCCTACGAGCGCGAGCGTCTGGCGGCGAAACAGATGGAAGACGCGGAGGCCTTCAAGGCCCGTTTTCTCGCCAACATGTCCCATGATTTGCGAGAGCCGTTAAATTCCATCATTGGCTTCTCGCGGTTGATGTTGAAGGGCCTTGACGGACCGTTGACCGACCAGCAGCGGGACGATCTACATCGAGTCTACGAGAACAGCCAGCGGTTGCTGGAGCTAATTAATGATATTCTGACTATCTCTCAGATTCAGGCGGGCTTAATGGAGTTGGAAATCCAGCCGGTGAATCTAGAGGAGATCGTAAACAGTGTGATTCCTACGGCAAGGGCACTTGTGCGGGGAAAAGAGGTGGAGTTGGTACAGCAAATTCCTGATTCCCTGGCTCCCGTGTGGTGCGACGCGGGCCGTATCCGCCAGGTGTTGGTGCATTTGCTGACGAACGCGGCCAAATTCACCGAAGAAGGGGAGATCGCGCTCAAGATTTGGACGGATGATGAACAGACTTATGTGAGTGTCCGTGATACAGGCTTGGGAATCTCCAAAGAGGATAGTGAACGGATCTTTGCACGTTTTGAGAAGGGTACGAACGGGTATCGCCGTTCGGCGGGCATGGGATTGGGGTTGGCGTTGACCAAGGAATTCGTCGAAATGCACGGAGGTCGCATCTGGTTCACCAGCGAGATGGGGCAGGGCACTACTTTTACCTTTTCTCTGCCGCTGCGTAGACCTGTGGACGAGGTGGAGTGCGAAGCCGTGGAGTCGACGATAGTTTGCGATGGAGCAGGAGGCGGTACGTGAGCGAAAAGAGGCGCGTGTCACAGGATATCTCCCGTCAGGACGTCGTAGGGAGCATACGTAGACGCCTGATCGATCGGGCGCTCCTGGTAGCCGTCATAAGCGGGCCCTTTGCCGTCATTGCAGGCGCCTACAGTGCCTATCAGCGTGAGAACTGGCTGTTGTTCCTGGGTTATCTGATAGCTTATGCGGTACCGCTGAGTCTCTTCTTGTGGAAGGGCTCCCCCTACCCATTGCGTGCCGGGGGTATATCTTTGCTGGCCTACGTCCTCGGTCTCGTGGATCTGCTGGCCTTTGGTTGGGGTGCCGATGGTCGTATTTTCCTGTTGGCCTTCGCTGTACTCGTAGCGCTCTTCTTTGGGCGTCGTGGGGGATTTTTTGCTCTGGGCATAGGTTTTGTCACCCTTCTGGCGGTCCTGGGTATTGTCGAGCTGGGGTGGGTCTCAACGCGCAGTGTTCTCTATCGTTCCCTTCTCTTCACACCCGATCCTCTCGCCAACTGTATCATCTTTCTGTGGGTTGGGGCGTTGGTGGTGATCTCCGAGGATTATTTTACTTCACTGCTCTTCAAGCAGCTGGAGGGCACCCTGATTCTCTCCGAGGAGCTGGCGGAGCGTCAGGCCGAGCTCGATCAACGTACCGAGGTGCTTCAGAGCGCAAACTACGCGATGCAACGTAGGGCTATGCACCTGGAAGCCAGTGCCGAGGTGGCGCGTGCCATTGCTTCTATTTTTGAGCTGCAGCAACTACTAAGTCGCGTGGTGAGTCTCATCAGTCATTACTTTGGTTTCTATCACACCGGCATCTTCCTTCTGGATGTTGAGGAGGATACGGCCGTGTTGGAGGCGGCCTCTTCTGAGGGCGGACGGCGGATGTTGGCCAAGGGGCACCGTCTGGCACGAGGTGAAGGTATGGTCGGGTGGGTCTTGGAACACGGTGAGCCTCGCGTTGCCCTGGACGTGGGGGAGGACGCTGTCCACTTTGCCAACCCCTTGCTCTCCGCGACTCGCTCTGAGGTGGCCTTGCCTCTGAAGCTGGCCGATGAAGTCATAGGTGTTCTCGATGTGCAGAGTACCGAGGAGGGGGCTTTCGACGCGGACGATGTCCGTGCCCTGGAACTCCTGGCGGGGCAGGTGGCTGTGGCCCTTGAGAACGCCCGTCGTTTCGACGAGGAGGGCGCGCTGCTAGAGGCGACCAGTTCCTTCTATCGCATGGCGCGGAGGGTCGCTACGGCCCGTACCGCCGAGGATATCTATCGGGTTATGTTAGGACTGGCGCGCGATTATGCTGCCCCCCAGGCCTTTGTTTACAGCCGTGCCGATGGACCTGAGACTGTGCAGCTGGTGGCGGAGCTGCGGGGTGAGTCCGTCCATGCCGGCAGGCGAAGCGAGGAACGCAGCTGGCTTATGAGCCTGGACCTCCTTTCGCGCGCTTTCGAGCTCGAGGAATTCCTTTTCATTGAGGATCTCAATGCCTTGGGAGGATCTTTGCCGGAAGGTTGGGGGAAGGCGCTGCGAAAGTTGCGTGCCGATTCGTCCGCACGCAGTGTGGGTTTCATTCCCATACGTGTGGGTGGGCAGGTAACGAGTCTGCTCGTCATCTTTTATAATACCTTTTATCCCTTCCCCACCTCTGAGAGACAGCTCTATCGACTTTCATCTGATCTGGCGGGTGTCGCTCTGGAGAATATGCGCCTTGTTCAAGCGGTACAACTCAGGGCAGATCGGGAGCGTATGACGCGGGAGATCAGCACCACAATCCGTGCTTCCACGACGACAGACGGGATCCTGCAAACGACGGTGCGGGAGCTGGGGCGTTCCTTAGGTGCCACGGGCTGGATTCAATTCGGTGGGCCGGATGACGGTACCGGGTAGGGTGAAGGTGATTGAGGATCCTGGGATGGATATGTGGCTCTGTGAGTTGCTCACCGGTTGCTCCTTCACGCCTGGCGTGAAGGATGGGAACTGGAGGTCAGGATGGGTTTGAGATTATCTGTTGGACAACGCCTCAGGTTGGGCTTCCTGGTGATGATCCTCCTGGTGTTGGTTGCCAGTGGTACGGGTTTCCGGTACAGTACCTCTGTTGAACGGACCGTGAATCAGGCCCAGGAGGGGCTGGTTCAGGTCTCCGAGGTGACCGATCTGGAGCTGGCCCTATCGGACGTAGCAGGAACTGTAGATAACCTTCTCATCACACGCCGGACGGGATTGGTGGAAGAGGAACTGCAACCCGAGGTCAATGACTTCATCCTCAGTGTGGCTGACTTGCAGTTCCTTTCCTTGGGAAACGACCCTGTCCTTGCTGCCGCCAACCGCGATATCCTCGTCGAGCTTGCTGCCCTCAGTGGTGATTTAGAGGATACCGTTGATTCCATCGTCGCTGCCGCACGTGAAACCCTCTGGGCCCGAGCTCAGACCTTGCGTTACACGGAGATGACGACCCTGCAACGGCGCCTCAACGTGAATCTCTCACAGCTACGGGCCAATATCTTGGAGGATGTGGATATTTCTGTAGAGGAAGCGCTGCAAGTGCAGAGAAGGACCCGAACTTATTGGATAGGTTCTTCGGTTGCTGCCATGGTGTTGGGTGTGGTATTGGCCATCTTGATTACTTACACTATCGCCCGACCTGTTGACGCTCTGTCAGAGCGTGTGCAGCGAGTCATGGAGCGTGATTTCAGCCCTGTGCAACCTCTCCGACAACAGGACGAGATCGGTGACCTATCGCGGGCCTTTGCTCTGATGACTGAATGGTTGCGCGAGTCCTATGAGACTCTGGAGCAGCGGGTGGCTGATCGAACACTGGAGTTGGAACGACGCACGGTTCAGCTCGAATCATCCGCTGAGGTAGCGCGTAGTGCAGCGGCCATCCGGGATGTCAACGCGTTAATGGATGCCGTAGTCCAACTCGTCTCCGAGAAGTTCGGCTTCTATCACGCCGGGATCTTTCTGATCGATGACCGCCGTGAGTACGCTGTTTTGAGGGCAGCGTCCTCTGCTGGCGGCGCCGATATGCTGGTACAAGGGCACCGGCTGCGTGTGGGCGAGGTAGGTATCGTAGGTTACGTGTCGGCGAGCGGGGAGTCTCGCGTGGCACTGGATGTTGGGGAGGACGCTTACTTCTTTGATAACCCCTATCTACCCGATACCCGTTCGGAGATGGGCCTACCACTGAAAGCCCGTGGCGAGATCATCGGTGTACTGGACGTTCAGTCCAGGGCACCTCAGGCTTTCTCTGAGGAGGACGTTAGAACATTGCAGACGATGGCCGATCAGCTGGCACTGGCTATCGAGAATGCCCGTCTTCTCGCTTCCAGCCGGGAGGCCTATGAGGAGCTCCAGAGGCTGTATAGACGGCGTACCCGTGAGACCTGGAAGGACCTCCTGCACCGTTCCGCCAGAGCTTTCCGCTACACGGGCGTGGGCGTAGAACCTGCTTCACTCACAGAGACCCCTGCCGGGGAGGCCGACGACGGACATCTTCTGCGCGTTCCTCTCTCTCTGCGGGATCTCGATCTGGGGGTGTTGGTGCTCCGGCGTGAGCCCGAGGAGCCGGCGTGGAATGCGGAGGAGCGGGCCCTGGTAAGGTCCATTGCCACTCAGGCATCTCTGGCTCTTGATAAGGCTCGCCTCATCGAGGAGACAGAGCGACGTGCCGTCCGTGAGGAGCTCATCGGTGAAATTGCGGCCCGTCTGCGCGAATCACTGGACATCGATACCGTGTTACAGATGGCCGCCCGAGAGATCGGAGAGAGCATGGAATTGGCGGAGGTCACGGTGCACATGCGGTCGGATACCAAGGGTCCAATGGTAGAAGAGCAGGGGCCTGCGCGGCATGATCAGGAACATAGTCAGGGCTCTGAGGAGGTGACGGCATGAGTTACATGGCTGAATACCAATTCCTGTCATCCATCACCTGGCTGCTGGCCCTGACGGAGTTTGTGCTTGCTGGTTACGTATTGGCTCTCAATGCACGGCACTTTGCCAACCGGCACGTGGCTGGGCTTTTCTTGCTCTTTGCTGTGGACAACTTCGCTCTGGGGTTACAGCTCGACGCTTTGAATGTGGTTCAGGGTAATCTGGCTGCCGCCTTGCTGGCCGCGACGGTACCTGCTGTCGGTCCCGCCCTTTTCGTCGTGACCGTTGCGCTACTGAAGCCCGAGTGGCTTCGTGGCCCCCGGCGGTGGTTGATGTGGCCCTTCTATGGCCTCCTCTTCCTTCCTATACTCTTGACCGTGCTTGATGTCACCCGGGGCACACAGATCTGGTACGTAGGCCTTGATCCACAGACGTACATGGGTGGTCACGTTCCTCTGGAAGCCTACACTTCGGGGAGCTTTCCAACGTTTTTGAAGATGTTAATGATCCAGGGCATGCCGTTGCTGACCCTGGTACCCATTATCTATGTTCAGCTGCGGGCATCACGGGAGAAACCGATGACGGTTCGCCTGGCCTGGGTGCTTCTGGGCGCGCAGATCCTGGCTATCGTTGTGCAGATCACGTTGCGTTCCGTTTTGCCCCCTGGCGTGGCGACGCTCATCGCCGGGGTGAATTTCGTTCTCGCCTACGGTTATGCTGCCTTCCGCCAGATGGTCTCGGAGCGACGCTTACAGCGGGGTAGATTGCAGCGACGGCTGACGGCGGTGATTCTGGTCATTACTCTCCCCCTGATGCTAACCCTCGTTGCCTTCGTCGGTATGTCCGTCCTCCGGCCCTTGCGGCAGAATGCGCGCAATCAGCTGGAGACAGCCAATATGTCGTTGGCGACTCATATCTCCACATGGCTCGATTTCAATGACCGGGCGCTCCAGCAACTTCTCTTCCAGCCTGAGATAATAAGCATGGACCCTGAACAGCAGAAACCCCTCTTGGAGGAGATGGCAACGACCTATCCCTACATGTATCTGGTGAGCACCACAGATTTGACTGGCATCAACGTGGCTCGTAATGACGAGGTGGAGCCGAAGGATTACAGCGATCGTCCCTGGTTCCTTAACGCTCGCAATGGCAAGCGCTGGACGCAGATCCTCGTGGGCAGGACGAGCGGTCAACCGGCCCTGGTGATGTCTCGCCCCATCTACGATGAGACCGGTCAGATTGTCGGGGTGGGAATGTTCGCGAGTACCCTGCTGGATCTGACCCGCGAAGTGGAGTCCAATGTTGTCGGGGAGAATGGGGTCGTCTATGTGGTCAACAACCAGGATCTCCTGGTTATGCATTCCAACCCCGGTCTTTTCGATGTGTTACGGGATTTAGGGTTGGCGCCCGCGGTTTCCGCTCTGCGGGCGGGCGAAGGTGGGTTGGTGACCTTCACGGATGAGGAGGGGCAGGAGTGGTGGGCTTACACCAGCGAAATTGAAAATGGGTGGGGGATCGTTGTCGAAACGCCCAGCTCCGAATTGATGCGCCCTTTCCTTGTTGTGCGCGACCTCTCCCTCCTTGGTGTCGGTTTCGGTATTGTATTGCTCATCGTGCTGTCGAGTCTGGCTATCCGCCAGGCTTTCCAACCCGTCCGGGCCTTGACGGAGACGGTGCAGAAGATCTCCGCGGGTGATCTCGCGCGGCAGGCAGAGATAGTTTCAGAGGATGAGATCGGTGTGCTTGCTCGGACCTTCAATGCCATGACGGCCCGACTGCAGGAGACGATCGGTAGTCTGGAGTCGCAGGTGGAGGTACGAACCCAGGATCTGGAGCGACGGGCCAGCTACCTCGAGGCGTCAGCGGAGATTGGTCGAGCGGCCTCTTCCATTCTGGAGTCGGAGCGTCTCATTGAGCAGATGGTTTCTCTTATTGCTCAACGTTTTCGTCTTTACTACGTGGGGCTATTTCTGGTGGATGAGACAGGCGAATGGGCCGTCCTGCGAGCCGGGACGGGTGAGGCGGGCCAGCTCATGTTATCACGCGGGCACCGGCTACGGGTAGGTCCTGGCTCTATGATCGGATGGAGCATCGCAAATTCTCAGTCTCGTGTGGCGTTGGAGGCGGGTAAGGATGCGGAGCGGCTGGCAACGCCGGAGCTTCCGGAGACCCGTTCTGAGGCTGCTATCCCGTTGCGCTCGCGCGGTCGCGTGTTGGGCGCATTGACGGTGCAGGATACTGAAGCGGGGGCCTTTGATGAGATCGCTATCTCCGCCTTGCAGACGATGGCCGATCAGGTAGCTGTAGCCCTGGACAATGCTCGGCTTTTGGCGGAGGCCCAGGGAGCCCTGGAAACGGCCCGCCGTGCCTATGGTGAGCTCAGCCGCGAGGCCTGGTCGGTTTTGCTGGAGGAGCGAGGTGCCTGGGGGTACCGGTACGCCGGTGGAACTGTGACCAGGACGACAGGTGAACCTGGCTCCGAGAGATCGGCGGCCGGATTATCTCTGCCTATCGAGATCCGTGGTGAGGTGGTGGGCATTATCCACTGCCGCAAGGACGGTGATGAGGAGGTGTGGACGCAGGAGGAACAGGAACTCTTGCGGATCCTGGCGGAACGGTTGGAGCAGGCATTGGAGAGTGCAAGGCTCTTCCAGGATGCCCAGCGACGTGCATCTGAGGAGCGCCTTGTAGGTGAAATGACCACCCGCCTGCGTGAATCTCTTGACGTGGATGTGGTCCTGCAGACGGCCGTGCGTGAGTTCCGTGATCTGTTGGATCTCCAGAGTGCTGAAGTTCGTATCGCACCTTTGGGATCAGATGGTCATGGTGACAAAGAGGGTGCCTGAGATGAAGCCTTCGCAGCGGTTTTGGAAGAAATGGATAGGATGGCTAGGTCATGGATGGTCTGTGAGGTAAGAGGATGATCATTCGACTTCTTCGCCGGTTATCGCTCAGTCAGCGGATCTGGGGTGCGGTCCTGCTGGTCGTGGGGGTGCTTGCGCTCTCGTTGGTGTTGGTTCTCAATACCCAAAATGATATCCTGGCAAGCTTCCAGCGTTTTGTTGATGTGGATACACGCGCGGATCGGATGTTGTTGAGTGCCGCCAATCGAGTGGCTACCTCGCGGGTGAATCTCATTCAGTACAGCCAACAGACGGTGCTCAATATCTCCCCGGCAGTGGAAGATGCTCAGGAAGCCCTATCTTTGCTGCAAGAGGCTGAACAACTTGTCGGGGTGAGTGACCAGGAAGAAGAGGTCCGTAACGTCGCAAGAGACCTCCGTGAGTATCTGGGACTCATCAACGCGATGCAGGCGGCGCGCAACATTGGTGATGAACAACAGGTGGCCTGGTTGGAGTTTCAGGCCCAGCTGCTGGCAGCCGAAATTGGGGATCGCATTGAGACCGTCGTCGCGGAGAGCCAGGTGCAGATGGCTGAAGCGGGTGATGTGTTGCGTGCAGAGGCCCAGCAAAGACTCCTGGGTCTGGTGGGACTCTATTCCGGCATCGTCTTCATCGCTGTTATTGCCGCTGTCTTGATTCAACGCAGTATCGCCCTGCCGGCCACGGATCTGCGCGAGGGGGCAGAGGCCTTCGGCGCTGGAGATCTGGATGTCACCATTCCTGTCACCGGCTCCGATGAGCTGGCGCTCCTGGCGCAGACCTTCAACGATATGGCGGGTCAGCTCGCGGAGTCCTATCGTGAGCTGGAGTGGCGGGTGAATGATCGGACCCAGGACTTACAGCGGCGCTCCGAGTACCTTCAGGCCGCCGCCGAGATCGGTCGGACAGCCACCCTGATTTTTGATGTGGACGAACTCATGCAGCGTTCTGTGGATCTCGTCCAGGCCGGTTTCGATCTCTACTACGTAAGTCTCTTTCTCAAGGAACCCAAGGAGGAATGGGCCGTCCTGAAGGCTGGTTCTGGAGAGGTTGGGATAGATCTTTCAGCCCAAGATAAACGCGTCCGCCTGGGTGAGGGGCTGGTCGGTTGGAGTATTGCCAACGGTGAAGCTCGCATCGCTGTGGATACGGGTATCGATGGACAGCGCCCGGCGATACCAGAACTTCCCGATACACGTGCAGAGGCGGCGCTGCCTCTGCGCTCCCGTGGTGAGATCATCGGTGCTTTGTCGCTTCGGGATGATAAACCCGGAACCTTCGATGAGGATATGGTGTCCATCTTGCAGCTTGTGGCCGATCAGGTGGCCGTAGCTATCGATAACGCTCGGCTCTTTGCCGAGAGCGAACAATCACTGGATGCGCTCCGTCAGGCTTACGGTGAGTTGAGCCGCAAGGGGTGGTTGCACCTTACCCGCACACGGGGTAAGCTGGGGTACATCTCTGAAGTGGGAGGGGGCACCGCTCTGGTGGGGGATGACTGGCAACCGGAGATGGTGGAGGCAAACCGCGAGGGCAAACTGGTACAGGGTGATGATGGCTCCCTGGTTGTGCCTCTCAGGACGCGCAATCAGGTCATTGGTGTGGTTCGTCTTTCAAAGGCGGCGGGTGATGGTCGTTGGAATAGACGCGAGATCGCTCTGGTACAAACCCTTGTTGATCGGCTGGGGGTGGCTCTGGAGAGTGCCCGTCTCTACCAGGACACCCAACGTCGCGCAGCCCGCGAGCGCATAGTAGGCGAGATCAACGCTCGACTCCGTGCCGAGGTGGAGATTGAAGCGTTGTTGGAGCGGGCCTTGAGTGAACTGGGTCAGGCACTGGATGTGCGGCGGGCCTCTGTTGAGCTGGAGGTGGAGGAATGACGGTCAGTTCTGTAGAACCGAGACGCATGAGACGCTCCCAGCCTCAACATCCGCTGGGCCGGCTCGTCAGGGTGTGGGATGCGGAGGGCTACGAGGATCGGTTGGCTACCATCCTTAACATCGCTCTCGTCGGCGGTTTGTTATTCAGTCTCTTCTCGGCTGCGCTCATCACCTGGGCGAGTTCCGTCTATTTCCCCCTCTCTCCGGTTATTGTACCGGCTTTCACCATCGCCAGCATCGTGCTGCATGTGGGGCTTTTCTGGCTCAACAAGCGGGGGCGGTATCGTCTTGTCGCCAATCTCTACGTCTGGGCATTCTATACCCTGGTGTGTCTGGCCATCATCTTGACCGATGGAGCATCCGCGCCCTTCTGGATTTTCTACATGTGGCCTCTTTTGCTGGCGGCGGTGTTGCTTTCGCCCGCAACGGCAACGCGTGCTTTTGGTGGCATGTTGGCATTGTGGGTTTTGCTACGGATTGGTGAGCTGCTGGGCGTTTATACCCCCCTTATTGATCTCCCCGCTGAGAATGTCCTGAGCTTCGTGCCCATCTTCTTCTTGAGCGAGATGACCATCAGCGTTGGGGTACTCATCTATACTATCCGCTATTTGTTGGATACGCAGAGTGGGCTGGAGGAGACCACCCAGGCCCTCGAAGCCTCCCAGGACGCCCTGGAGGTGCAGGTGCAGGAACGGACTTTGGAGGCGAGGCGCTTCGAAGGTGAGTTGCGAGCCATTCAGTGGTTGAATGAGGTTATCGTGTTGGCCTCGGACCTGCCAACTCTGCTGGATATGGCTGCCGATCTCATCGCCGAACACTTTGGCATCTATCGTGCTGCTATTTTCCTTCTGGATGAGGCAGGTGAATGGCTGGTTCTGGAGGCCGCATCGGGGACTCCGGAAGTGGAGACGGTACAGCTCCGGGTGGGCGAGGAAGGGATCGTTGGGCGGGCCGGAGGCACCGGTCGCAGCTATGTAGCTCCTGACATCTCCAAGGATCCCTATTATATTTCGCGATCCACGCTCGCGGAATCGCGCTCGGCGGCTGCCGTACCCATCATCGTGCAGGGGCACCTGCTCGGCGTTGTGGCTGTGGAAAGCGGGGAATTGCACGCTTTCGACGAGGCGCGAGTCCAGGTTTTGCAGGCGCTTTCAAACGTGTTAGGCATTGCCATACAGAACGTGCGCCGTTTTGAAAGGCTACAGGAGACAGTGGAACGGCTCTCTCGCTACGAACGCCGCGAGATCGTTCGCCAGTGGCGGGAGGCGCTCTTTCAAAGAGGTGGTAACCTCCGCTATCTCTACGATCGCGTACGTGTTCTCTCTCTATCCGAAGAGGGTGAAACGCCCCTGACAGGCGATGGTCAGGATACTGCCTTCACGGGTGAGATCACCATGGAGGAAGGGGAGAACGGCAGATATTTGTTGTTTGTCCCGATCAAGATACGTGAGCAGATGGTAGGTAGGTTTGTCTTTGAATCAGATCTTCCCTGGCAATCTGAAGAGATTGAGGTGGTGGCATCGGTGGTGACGCAGCTGGGCCTGGCGCTGGAGAATGCCCGGTTGCTGGAGGATACGCGACGACGGGCATTAATGGAGCAGACTGCAAGTGAGATCACGGCGAGGGTGCGAGCTCAGGCGGAGATCGAATCTGTCCTGGAGCGGGCGCTGGCCGATCTGGGAGAGGCATTGGGGGCGGAGCGGGGTGCGGCGCGTCTGACTCTCACGGGAGGGCAGGAACAATGACCATCCAGGACACAACCCCAGGCAAAGGTAGTGGTTGGCTGCGGCAGCAGTGGGAACGACTCGTCAGCGTTCGCGCTGCTAACGCGGAGGAAGCCCGGCTGGGACATATCTTCGTTACTCTTATGGCCTACAGCATTGGCCTTATGATCGTACTCCTCTTATTTGTGTTTGTTCTCCCTGCGTTGGGCGTAGTTACCCTTCCACCGAGTCTACCGACTGCACTCTTCCCCATAGCCTTCTTGATTCTATCTCTTATCTGCATGGTTGGGGCCAAGCGGGGTCGGATCAGATTCATGATCAGCCTCTACGTCTGGATAGCTTACTTCGGTGTGGCTCTGGCAACGTTGCTCTTCAACGGTATCAATTCACCCCTGTGGTCCGCCTTCTTCTGGGTTGTTATCCTTGCAGGTACCTTGATCGCGCCACGCTATGCCATCGGTATGAGCCTGGGAGCCTTGGTCCTCTTCGTCCTGGAGCTCGTTTTGACCCGCATGGGGATTTACACCCCGCTCTTCGTGGTGGAGTTGGAGCGGACCATGCTGAACAATCGTATTATTTCACTCATTATGTTGCTCTTCTCAGGGGGGTTCCTGACCTACCTTAATATGCAGAGTCTTCGGCGGACATTGAACGACCTTGTTGAGACGAGGGACGCGCTGGAAACAACCCGGCGTCAGCTAGAGAACCGGGTGCAGGAGCGCACGGCTCAGCTGCGGGAACGCGCCGAGAGCTTCCAGTCGATCGCCGAGATCAACCGCGTTATCAGTGTTGCTTCGGATTTCTCCACGCTGCTGGAAACGGTGGTGGAACAGACGTCGGAACGACTGGCGGTAGAGCACGTAGGCCTTTATCTGCTGGACGAAACCGAGAGAGAACTGATTCTGCAAGCGGCTTCATCTACGGCTGGGGCCGAACGGGCCCGGCAGGGTCACCGGCGCACCAGGGATGAAGGAAGCGTTATCGGTTTTGCGGCGGCTACCGGGCGTCCCCGGCTGGTCATTGCGACGGAGGAGGATCTGGGCGCGCTCCGCGATCCAGATCTGCCGGGTGCCCGTTCGGAGCTGGCGTTACCCCTGGTGGCTCGAGGTCAGCTCATCGGTGTGTTGGATCTGGCTAGTCATCGCTTCCGGGCCTTCTCGGAGGAGGATTTACCGACGTTGCGCATTCTGGCGGATAATATCGCTGTCACCCTGGAGAACACGCGTCTCCTGGAGGAGACCATCACGGCTCTGGAGCGGGTGGAACGCTATCAGGAAGAGGACGTGTTGACGGCTTGGCGGCGGGCGCTGTCACGACGTAGTATACAGATCAGCTATTCTTACGATCACCAGAGGGTCCGGGCTGGTCTACCCGATGATTCACCTCTGCCCGTTTCACCCTCGGCACTGGAAAGCCTGAAGATGGTGGAGCGTGATGGGCATTACCTGCTATTGGCGCCCGTTCGTGTCCAGGAGCAGACGGTTGGTGTGCTCTCTTTTGAATCCTCTCGTCCCTGGACCCAAGAGGAGCGTCAACTGGCTGAGGCCGTCCTGGATCAATTGGGTTTGGCGCTTGGGAACGCTCGGTTGCTGGAAGATACCCGCCGGAGTGCTTTCCGAGAGCGGGCGCGCAGTGAGATCGTCAGCCGGGTGCGGGCCTCCGTTCAAATGGATGCCATCCTCCGCAGCGCGGCAGAGGAGCTGGGTCGCGCGCTACAGGTAGAGCGAACACGAGTACAGCTGATGCCTTTAACTCAGTCAGAGGAGTGAGCCGATGTCGGGAGGTTCTGTTAAAGGAAGAAAGAGGATGGCGCTCCGCTATCTGTTTCGTATCTTTTTCCTAACCCTTGTAATATCCCTGGTAGGTTGTGCGCCGGAGACTCCTACTCTTCCAGTGGCGGGTGTCCCGACTTCACAGGAGCCCTCGCGGCCCTTGCGCCTCTTTCTGGTTCGCAGTTATGGTACTGAGGACATCTGGGGACAGCAGATCCGGGCCGGTGTCCTGGAAACACTCTCGCGCAACGGTTACGATCGTGTGGAAGGCAATCTGGTGCTCACCGAGTTCACCTTGAACGCGGAGCGTTACACGGGCGCAGAGGTGAATGAAGCGGTGCTGAGCACGGTCCTGAACGCCATTGAATCTTCTCTGCCGCATGTGGTACTGGTCGCGGACGACGAGGCTGCACGCTCTGTTATCCCTAATTACCCTGATCCAGAACAGATTTTTGTTTATTGCGGTCTCAATGGAGATCCGGAGGCTTATGGCATTACCGGTGATAATATAACCGGTGTTTTGGAACGCCCATATCCTGTGCAGACCGTACGAATGGCGCAAGATCTGGGTAACCAGGTGACCCAAGTGCTGATTATGAGTGATACTTCTCTTTCTGGAAAGGCCAGCGCTGAAGATATCTACGAGATCCTGAACGCCCCGGATGCTCCGCCGGTGGAAGTTGTGAGGGAAGCGACGGGCGAATGGGAGACCTGGCAGCGCGTGGTGCGCGAGGAATTTGGAAAGGTCGATGGCGTGCTTATGGGACAGCATGCCGGTTTGTTGAATGAGGCCGGCGAGACGGTGCCGGAGGATGAGGTGCTGGCTTACACTCTAGAGAACTCTCCCGTTCCCGTCTTTGGGTTGTGGCTGGGAGATGTGCAACGCGGCGCGGCGGGGGGACTGACTATTTCTCCCTACGAGCAGGGGCGAGCCGCTGCCGATCTGGTGGTGCGTATCGCCCGGGGTGAAGCGCCCTCAGCGCTTGCTCCGACCCTGCCAGAACGCAATGTGCTGGCGGTCAATATTGCCGCTGTGGAGCGTTGGTCGCTCAATGTTCCACTCGAGTTACTGGTGTCGGCGCGGGTCTACCGTCGGTTTCCCGCTCCTTAGGAGGTTGGTGATGTTCTGGAAGTCGTTGAGCATACGCTGGCGCATGGTTCTGATCCTGGTGGTGTTGCCACTCCTTTTGTTATTGCCGGGATTTCTCGTCGTGGGCGCTCAGTATCGCAACGCCTATCGTGATGCCCGCCTGGGTAAAGGCGAGATCCTCGCTCGCCAGGTGGAGCAGAGTCTTGTCTCCGTATCACCCTACATATCTTCCGTGCGTGATCTACCGGCTCTTGACCGGTATCTGGGTCAGAGTATTGAGGATGAGCCGGAGATGGCCTT
>JBNGDR010000005.1:0-22058 GCA_049975685.1 Anaerolineae bacterium | reverse complement strand
TTCCTGATCCACGAGCACCTCATCAGAAGCCATCACACTTGTGAGATCCGAGCCGTCATCAGAGACAGCAAAAAACCGACGAAACCTCGTTATCCAATGCATGTGCACATTTCTCCCATCGCCATATCAGGCAGGAATGGCATAGACATAATGATCATGGGAACCGATGTAGATGGTATTGTTCGCAACTACCGGCGCAGCGGTGATAGCGCCGTCCGTCTGGTAATGCCAATGTACATTTCCACTCCGTGCGTCCAGACAGTAGAGTATGCCATTGACGGCACCGATGTAGAGATGATCGCCATGGATCACGGGAGAACTGGTCACCTGGGCCTCTACCTCATGTTTCCAGACGACACGTCCCTCGTTTGCATCCAGGGCGTAGATATTGCCATCTGCCGAACCGAAGAAAACCAGGCTTTCCCACACAGCAGGCGTGGAGACAATAGGGCCACCCGTTCGATAACGCCAGGCTGTCCACCCGGAACGAACATCGAGCGCGTAGAAATTCCAGTCAAGCGAGCCAATTAGGATCAACCCCTCGAAAAGAACAGGAGATGAGAGAATAGCCCTCCGGGCACGGAAACGCCAACGGATGTCGCGGTTAAGATTGAGAGCGTAGACCAATCCCATGTCGCAGGCGAAGAAAATCAAGTTTTCTCCGAGCAAAGGGCGGCTACGCACCGCACCTTCCGCTGTATAGCTCCAGGATTTACGTCCCCCAGCCAGATGAATAGCATAGAGACGGTGATCGTCAGAACCGATGAAAACATGCCCAAAGTCCACATAGGGTGAGGAATAAATCTTGCCCTTGAGCGGCACCGTCCAGACCAGACGACCCGACCGCACGTCCACCGCGTAGACAACGCCATCGGTAGAACCAAAGACGGCAATACCCTCAACGATCCACGGGGTTGAGGCGATCCCTCCCTCCGCCGGGTATTTCCAGACGAATTTGCCAGATTGAGCCTCCAGGGCATAGACGTTGTGATCGTAAGAGGGAACAAAGACCTTATCATCCCCAAATCCCACGGCTACGCGCACCTCATCCTCGCAAGCAAAACGCCAAATAGGCTTTACACTACCTGTCGCAAAAGCGGCTGTCTCCCCTCGGACGCTACTGCCCAATCCCTGTGCTGTCGATAGCGAAAGCAACGCGCGCTTCATCTCCCCCGCCGATCCCCAGCGCTTATTCATATCGTACTCCAGCGCCTTATCCAGGACCTCCACCAACTCACGCGAGACCGTCGGGTTTGTTTTATGAATAGGACGCTCGTGAAAAGAGAAAGGTGGTTCCAACCGAGGATCCTGTTTACTCAATAGATGATGTACTGTTGCCCCCAGAGCATAGATATCACCACGAGGCTCAGCCACACCGCGATACTGTTCGGGGGGTGAATACCCCTCGGTCCCGATCATTGTTCCCTTTTCACCGCTCTGGAACAGCTTCGCAATACCGAAATCCACCAGACGAATGCGACCATGATCGTCCAACATGATATTGGAAGGCTTGAGATCCCGGAAAATGATGGGGCGCGGTTTATGATTGTGCAGATACGAGAGAACGTCACAGAGCTGGACAGCCCAGTCTACCACTCGAGACTCACGCAGAAAACCGTCAGTCTCCGCTAGAAGTGCCTCCAGATCCTGCCCGGGGATAAATTCCAGAACCAGATAGCTGCGATTCCCCTCGGTGAAATAGTCGTGAACCTGGGGTATGGCCGGATGACTGAGCGTCGCTAGGATGCTGGCCTCGCGCTCAAAGTTGCGGATGATCATCTGCCGCACCTGAGGATCGGAAGCTGTGTTAACCATCTCCTTGACCGCACACAAACGCGTGACGTTAGCAAACCGGAGATCCTGCGCCTTGTAAACGGCACCCATGCCCCCTACCCCAATGACGCCTAGAATCTTGTAGCGTTCCTGGAGTTGAGTTCCCTGGGAGAGCAAACCCTCCGTGGACACACGAGGCGATTGTTGAGAGGAGACACGGTGGGCGGTAAGACGCCTCACCTGGCGTGTGCTAAGATCCTCAACAGTTTCCCCTTCGCCCGGCGAAGGCTCCGACGCTGATTCTGGAGGTAGCGTCTCCTCTTCATCGACGTTGGACTCCCCAGATAGCGGACGTTGAAGCCGTTTTGAAAGACCGCGAATCCGTCGGGTGTCCAAATGCTTCTGTGATGGTGACTCGGTGGGTTTGTCCATAAGGCCTGTGCTCTTTCCAATTAGAATGTATAAAAGACAATCTCCCAGATGACATCAAAGACATGAAGAGATGGGTGATATTCCCAACCCCCATTCGCGACAATTATATCGGAATTCAAACGGAGCACAAATGCAATAGCGAAGGGGGCAATAAGGCAATTACAACGAAGACAGGACGGAGAGCATTTTCGCCAAATTCGCTCTGCAATCCCGGCAGGTCAAACGCTCCCCTGCGCGATAGGCAGTTGTAGTTCTCCCAACTTATGATACCCTATTTAGTACGGGAGACTCAGGTAATTCTTCCCCTCAATTTGAGAATCACAGACGTGAGAAAAGAGGCATTCATGCGTATCATTACCGCGGCTAATGAGATCGAGATCACTCTGGAGTGCGGTGCTTGTGGCCACCAGAACCGCTTCCAAATTCCCCCTCCTACCTGCGCACGGTGCGGGCACGACTGGATGGAAGCACGTTACAATTATCGCGAGGTAGCCCAGCTGTGGCCCCGCGTATTGCAGGGACGACCCTTCACCGCGTGGCGTTATCGAGAGCTGCTCCCGCTGTTGAATGATGAATTCCAGATTACCATGGGTGAGGGCGGAACCCCTCTCCTGCAAGCGCGTCACCTAAACATGATGTTAGGCACTCCCAGACTTTTCATTAAGGATGAACGTCAAAACCCAACTAACTCTTTCAAAGATCGGCAGGCAGCGCTGGTTATCTCTATGATGAAGGAGGCGAATATTACCGATCTGGTCGTCGCCTCAACGGGCAATGTTGCGATCTCTTACTCCGCTTACTCCTCCCACGGGGGGATCAAACTCTGGACCTTCCTACCCAGCCTCGTTCCTCCGGAGAAGATGCGGGAGATCGCCATTTACGGCAGCGAGGTTGTCAAGGTCACCGCCACCTACGACACTACCAAGAAAGTCGCAGCGCGCTTTGCTCGACATAAGGGTATAGCACAGGATCGTGGCATCCGAAGCATTGGTACACGCGAGAGCATGAAAACTCTGGCCTTCGAGGTTGCCGAACAGCTCACCGAAGAGTTGGGACCGCCCGAATCCGGCGCCCCTTGGCGAATACCTGACTGGTATATCCAATCAGTGAGTGGTGGCCTGGGTCCTGTGGGATTCTGGAAGGGTTGTCAGGAGCTCTACGAGATGGGGCTCATCGACCGCATGCCCAAGATGGCACTCATCCAGGCCGCCGGCTGCGCGCCCATGGTCCAAGCCTTCCGTAAGGACGTTCCCATTGCAGCGCCCGTCACCGATCCCCAGACGCAGGTCATCACCATTGCCACCGGCGATCCCGGACCAGCCTACACCTACCTTTACAACGCTATCAAGGAGAACGGCGGCGTCTTTGAGGATGTGACCGACGAGGAAACCTTCCGTGCCCTCCATGTATTGGCTAAGATGGGTGGAGTCTCTATGGAGGCCGCGGCGGCGGCAGCCTTCGCGGGTCTCTTCAAACTGTTGAGCAAAGGCATCATCCGCAGGGACGAGATCGTCGTGGTGAATTGCTCGGGGCACACCTTCCCCGTCGAGAAATTCCTGCTAGAAAAAGATTGGTTCAAGGTGGTACCAGGCAGTCTGGCGACCATCCCCGAGCCTCACCGCGAACCGGAGCCAGAACCCATCTCTGAAAACCTCCTAGGAGCCCTAGAACACCTCGACGAGCGAGTCCAGCAAATCGTTGTCATCGAGGACAATCCCGACGCAGCCCGGTTGTTGCGACGTATTCTGCAGACCCGTGGCGAATTCCAGATCACCGAAGCACACACCGGTGAAGCTGGCCTAAACCTCATCCGCGAGACACATCCGGATCTCGTCTTGCTTGATCTCATGATGCCTGACATGGACGGGTTTGCCGTACTCGACCATCTGAAAGCTGACGAGGATCTAGAGAACGTTCCCGTCATCGTCATTACGGCCAAAGAGCTCACTTTGCGGGAACGCCAACAGATCCAGGGTCAGATCCAGATGCTGCTCCAGAAGGGCACGTTCATGGACGAGGATCTTCTGGAAGGCATTAACGCTCTCCTGGGCAAAGGTGAGAAGTCATGACCAAAGTACTCTACGTTGAGGACACGCCTGCCAGCCAGAGGCTCGTGCAGCGTATCTTGCAGGCTGAGGGATTTCAGGTTACCGTAGCCGAGAACGGTATGGAAGCTCTTCGCATGGCCCGCCGCGAAAAGCCCGACATCATCCTTATGGACATCAACATCGGTGGTCTGGATGGCTACGAGGTCACCACGCGATTGCGCACCATTTCTGGTCTGGAAGAGGTTCCCATCGTCGCAGTCACCGCAGCAACCCTCGACGGCGATCGAGAACGCACGCTGGTTGCTGGCTGCAATGGATACATCGCCAAGCCCATCGACGTAGACGCCTTTCCCAACCAAGTACGCGCCTATCTCGTCGGCATGGAGGAGAATTTGGAATCCCCCGAGGAGCGCGCTCAGTATCTGCTCGAGTATAACCAGCGTCTCGTCGCCCGCCTTGAAGAAAAGGTAGCGGAACTGGAGCGCGCCAATGAGGAACTCCAGCGGGTCGAGAAGATGAAATCGGATTTCGTCATCCTCGCCGGACACGAACTACGTACCCCACTTACCGTCGTCTATGGCTATCTTCAGATTCTACTGACCAATCCTGCCATTCCGGGGGATGTGGACAAAGAGGGTTCTCCCCGCCATCTTCTAAAAAACGTCTCCGATGCCGTCGAGCGACTCAGCCAGGTCATCCAGGATATACTCAACGTCTCTCTCATCGACGCCAACCGGCTGGAGCTGGCTCGCGAGCCCGTCTTCATCAACTCGGTCATCCAATCGGTACTCCACAATCTCCGCAGCTTCGGCCCGCAACGCCAACTCATCTTTGATCTTGGGGCAGGTTTACGCAATCTCCCCGTTATCGAGGGGGATCCCCGGCGCCTTCACCAGGCCCTCTGGAACGTCTTGAGCAACGCCATGAAATACACTCCCGATCACGGCACGATCATCATTGATGGTGAGGCCCTGGAGGATACCCTCCATCTGTGGGTGGAGGATACAGGCGTAGGCATTCCCAAAGAGGAGCTGGCTCACATCTTTGAACGCTTCTACGTGCTAGAGGATGTAGCACTGCATCGCTCCAGCAAGACCGCCTTCAAAGGCGGGGGGTTAGGTCTGGGATTGGCAGTGGCGAAGGGCATCATCGAAGCCCACGGGGGCAAGATCTGGGCCGAGAGCCCTGGTTACGACGAAAATGCGCTCCCCGGCAGCACGGTGCATATCCTGCTCCCCATCGGTAGTACCTTCCTGGGAGGATGAACTCTCACTACACCTCTATCTTCGCTTGATGTGGGTTGCCAAATCCACGTATGCGAATTGTCTCTTTGCTCCCAGACGCGGAGTTGGCGCTCCCCTCAAAGATAGAATGATAAGCCCTCCCTCTTTTTTCCTTCTCTAACCTTGCCCTTTTCGATCTTTGTGGTAAAATGCCCTCAAGTCGTGGTGGATGTGGCCTAATGGATAAGGCACCTGACTGTGGCTCAGGAAACTGTGGGTTCGAATCCCATCATCCACCCTAAGGGCCGGGCCACAGTGTCCGGCCCTTTCTGTAAATGCCCCCGTAGCTCAATTGGACAGAGCGACGGACTTCGAATCCGCAGGTTGTGCGTTCGAATCGCACCGGGGGTATTAATGCCAACGCCGCCTCTACGGTTCCGTGGAGCGCGGCGTTTCTTAGATCACAGAGGGATTTCGAAGCAAATCGGCTGCCGAAACCGCCCTCGCTACCCCAGAACGTACTTAGACGCGATCAAGGCAAACGAAGCCAGGGTTGATGCGCGTAGCAAACGTCACAGGAGCCCGCCCACTGCGTCTAAACCGCCCTGGACTGCTTCGTTTGCCCACAGAGGGCCAGATTTGACATTCTGCCCTTTCCGGGTACGTTATAACCATGAACAAACTAAAAGAGTCCTTACCTGGGAGGATCATACGCGGGATCTTGCGACCCCGTGAGGTCCGGCTGCCCTTATTATTCTGGGTGATCCTCCTGATTCTTTTGATCTTCCTGGTCGCTTACCGGAGCACAAGGCTTGTCGTCGAGAGAGAAACGCGGCTTGTCGTCGCCACGCCGACGCCGGGGGCGCCACCGACGCCAGGACCTTCCCCCACTCCGGTAGGTAGTGGCGGTACCGTGGCCTTTGCCATGCGCCACAACGGCAACAGCGACATCTATCTCCTCTCCCAGAATGATGGGCGCTTGCTGCGCCTCACCTTTGATCCAGCCGAGGATCGCGATCCTGCCTGGTCACCCGACGGTCAATGGTTGGCCTTCGCCTCCCGGCGGGCTCACAACTGGGATCTCTACGCAATGAACATGCACTCGGGTACCGTCGTGCGCCTTACTCGCGATCCCGCCTTTGAAGGCGGCCCTACCTGGTCACCCGATGGACAATGGCTGGCCTATGAGTCCTACGCAGAGGGTAATCTCGATATTCATATCCTCAGCATTGATGGCGAAGAGCATCACCAGATCACCCACGATACCGCACCGGACTTCTCACCAGCGTGGTCACCCGATGCCCGTCACATCGCCTTCACCACCCTGCGCGACGGCAACCGCGAGATCTATGCCGTCTCCTTGGATGATGGGACACTTATGAATCTCACCAATAGCCTCGACCAGGAGGAGGATAACGCCGCCTGGTCCCACAGTGCCGCCTACATTTCCTACTCAACGGGCACACCTGGCAATGAGCAGATCCATCTTCAGCCCTTCGACAAGGAAGCTATAGCCACTGGAGAAATACGACCCATGCTCTTTGGCATTGGTGGGGAGCCCACCTGGGCACCCGATGACAAGGCACTGGCCTTCATCTTCCGACGAGATACGACCACTTACCTCATCGCAGCCAACACCGAAGGATGGGGACTGGCTCAAGAGGGATACAGCACCACCGATTGGATGGAGAGCCCAGCCTGGAGTCGCCACCCTGTTTCACCGGAGATCCTCGATCAACTGGAGGCGCGCATGGCATACGAGGAGTCGCCGCTCTACACCGAGCTCCTCCTCGACACCAACAATCCTCACTACCGTCTCGTTGACCTGCCTGATGTCAACGGAGGTGATGGACGGGAGAAACTAAGTGACGCGGTCAATGACAGCTACAATGCCCTCCGCCAGCAAGTGGAGCAGGAGACGGGTTGGGATTATCTGTCGATCCTGGGTGATTCCTGGCGCCCCATGAACCACACACCACGTCCGGGACAGGGGCGCATCTCGTGGCACGTCTGTGGGCGCGCCGTTGATATCAATCAGGGCTTCCTGAGCGATGGACGTATCGAGCTGGTGCGCGAAGATGTGGGTGGCGTCACTTACTGGCGAGTATTCATCCGCGCCGCCGAACAGGATGGCAGCCTGGGTGAGCCGCTACGCGCCCGGCCCTGGGATCTCAGCGCTCGCTCTCGGGGAGGATTGGCCACCATCCAGGGAGGCGAGCTCAAAGCAGAGGTACCCCAAGGCTACTATGTGGATTTCACTACGCTGGCTGCCGACTTCGGCTGGGAGCGGCGCAACGCTCTCTCCGGCTGGCGTTCCTCCTGGTTCGATATCGAGTGGTGGCACTTCCAGAAGACCGAAGGCATGAGCTGGTATGAGTGCATGGTAGAGATCTACGACGAGGAAGAGATCACGGCCTCGTACGGCGCGCTTCCCTGGTGGACCAAGCGCCCGGAGAACGAGGTACAGGCCTATCCGTGGTAAGGGTTGCGAGTTACGAAAATAGAACTCGTAAACGTTTAACCCTGTAAGCAGCCAGATACAACCCCTGCTTGCCAACTACCCCTCGTTGGAGTACACTCATAGGCGGAGGATTCATGCCTATCCGATTATTGCCGGAAGAGATTGCTTCTCGCATTGCAGCAGGTGAGGTTGTTGAACGTCCTGCCTCCGTGGTCAAGGAGCTGGTCGAAAACAGCCTGGACGCCCACGCCGATCGCATCGAAGTTGAGACCCGCGACGGTGGCAAAAGCCTCATCCGTGTGCAGGATAATGGCGCGGGCATAGCCGCCGCCGAGGTGGAGATAGCTTTCCGTCGCCACGCCACGAGCAAGCTAGAAAATGTCGAGGATCTACACCGTGTCGCCACTCTGGGCTTTCGGGGAGAGGCGCTGGCTAGCATCGCTTCCGTGAGTCGTATCACCTGTACCACCCGATATACCGACGAGACGGTGGGGACTCGCCTCCGCCTCGAAGGGGGCAAAATAGTTCACCGAGGTACCACGGGACGCCCGCCGGGCACGGAGATGACCATCCAGGATCTCTTTTACAACACGCCCGCCCGGCGCAAATTCCTCCACACCGACCGTACAGAGCGACGCCACATCGACGGCTTCCTTACCAGGTATGCCATCGCCTATCCCGGCGTGGCCTTCCAGGTAATGCACGACGGGCGGGAGACACTGCGCACACCCGGCAACGACGACGCTCGCGAGGCCCTGCTTGCTGTCTATGGCATGGATCTGGGGAGCAATCTACTCACCATCCCCACCGAGCTAACGGCAGAGCAACCCATCAAGGTGGGCGGTTTCGTGGGGCCAACCACCGTCCATCGGGCCAACCGGGGCTACATCACCCTCATCATCAACGGACGATGGGTGCAGGATCTGCGCATCACCTACGCCATCATTCAGGCCTACCACACGCTGCTGCCAACGAAACGTTATCCGGTTGCTTTCGTCACCGTCGATCTCCCGCCCGAGGAGGTAGATGTCAACGTCCATCCGGCGAAGACTGAGGTACGTTTCCGCGACGGCGATCAGGTTTTCCGCGCCGTACAGCGCGCCGTGCGGGCCACTGTCGTATCTGAAGCACCCGCGACAGCCGCCTGGGAACCTCCCAGAAGTTCCACGTCCGATGCTACCCAGACCACTCGGGCGCGTCTGGCCGGACTCAAACCGGCGACCGGTCAACAATTCTCCTTTTCCCAGGCTACAGGCGAGCAAACGTCCGACTCACAAGGTGGTGGGAACGCCGCAACGGATGGCACTACCACGAAAGGGCTGGATGTGAGGACAACGAAATCCGGTGCCACCTTTGAGTCGCGGCTACCGCCGTTGAGAATCGTCGGTCAAGTGGCGACCACCTTCATTGTCACCGAGGGCCCTGATGGTCTCTACCTCATCGATCAACACGCCGCCCACGAGCGGGTACTCTACGAGCAGCTTCTCAGCCACTGGTCTGAGGGCAGCATACCCTCACAGCCCCTTCTCGAGCCCGTCACCGTCACCTTACCGGCGGACGAAGCAGATCGTCTAGAGGAGCTTCTCCCTACGTTGTCCAATCTGGGACTTGAGGTAGAAGTCTTCGGTCCAGGTACCTTCATCGTGCGGGCACTACCTGCTCACCTCAACGGTACCGCACCGCAGGATCTGCTTGCAGATATCGCGTCGAGTGAGATCGGCGACTCACCTATTCGCGAGGATCTGGAGGAGAGAATGGTACGGCACATCTGCAAGCGCGCGGCGGTGAAAGCGGGACAGGTACTCTCCCGTGAGGAGATGGAAGGTCTGGTTCATGATCTGGAGAAGGCGCTCAATCCACGAACCTGTCCCCACGGACGACCGACCATCCTCCAGATTTCACTGGCCCAATTGACATCACAATTCGAACGCCGGTAAAGATGCGGCGCAAAGCACAAGGAGGTGCGAGATGGCAACCTTTGTCTTGCTTTCCAAACTCTCCCTGCATCACCCGGGAGAGGTCAAATCCCTGGCGGAGTTAGATGAGACACTGAATCGACGACTCCAGGCCGATCATCCCGACGTGAGGCGAGTTGCGAGCTACGTCTTGCTTGGCGAATACGATTTTCTCCACGTCTTTGAAGCCCCTGACGCGACGGCGGCAGCGCGGGTGGCACTATTGCTCCACGCGTTGGGCATGGGCTCAACACAGACGCTTACCGCCATACCCTTTCAAGAATTTCGCGACGTAACGGAGGAATAACCCGTGCCCCCTACCCTCTCCGCCGATGAACAACGTAAACTGGAACAACTTGCCCAGCTTATCCTGAAGAACTATCGTTTCCGGGGACCACCCGTCCCCATCGAGACCATTATGAGATCTCCACCGGAGGGACTCCTGGAAGCCATAGATATCTCCGACCTCTCCATCGTCTTTGGTGTTGGAGAACATCGCTACGAGTACCGTATGGCGATGGCCCGCCTTCTCTACCGCGAGATCTGTCGCCGGGAGGGGGAACACGGGATGGAGTTACCTCACGGGGCCGGGGCATCACGCTACTTCGCATCGGCCCTACTCATACCCAAGAAGTGGCTAATGCGAGCCACGCGTTGGCCTTTCACCACGCTAGAGGATCTGAGCGAGAAGTTTGAGGTACCTGAGTACGTGATGGCACCTCGATTGATGCAATTGGGAAAACAGGTGCGGGGGATGGAATAAGCTCTGCCGTGGCTCTATCGATCCTCGGAGTCCCACACCTCGATGAGCTGGCGGCCCATCCAGGTCCACTCCCGACGGAAGGTTGCTTCGTCCTGCCAGGAAAGGCCCGGTGCTCGGGACACTGCCGGATCAGCAAAGCCCCACCCCCTCTCTGGGTCCCAGGCATGCAGCACCTTGTAATGCGACCAACCCGCCCAGCGCCACCCTTTAAAACGAAGGGGGCGTCCCACCACAACGATGGTGGTCAGATCCGCATGTAGATTGCGCCATAGCCGCTCCTCGCGGTTGAGAACGCGCCAGCGGGCACCAAAGCCCTGCTCTCGAAGGACACGAACCAACCCCCAAGGGAAAACAATCCAGCCTGGCACTCGATCGGGCGGTAACCATCCTCGCCACTGTGCCAACGAACGGGACAGAGCCTCTGGATTAAAAACAGTCTCCTGCCGAATAGCGTTGGCGGCAATAGCTACCGAGAAAGGGCCACAATCGTTAGTCTGTCCCTGATAGGCATGCCAATCCGAGAAAGGATAGGGTAAGCGGTGTGCCTCTAGATGTGACATCTCTGTCTGTGAAGCTTTTATTTGTGATTCTGGACCTCGCTTATCTGTCATGCCATCTCCCCTCTCGTCACGTATAGGCGCAACGCACTCACCCCACTACACAGCCGCTCCACAGACGACCTCCTGCCCGGGGAGAAGATAGGCATAAGACATATGCGGGGTATTGTGTGCCAATCCCAAGTTCCCCTCGCGATCCAGGATGATGACGCCCCCGTAGCCTTTGGCCCGGGACTCCAGCAGGGCGATGACCGCATCAGCGGCCTCCTGGCTCGAAGCGCCCTGGGCCAGGAGATCGCAGGCCGTCTTGCTGGTGACAATGCGCATCAGCCGCTCACCCCAACCGGTAGCAACCGCCGCTCCCATTTCATTGTCGGCGTAAGCACCACAGCCCACCAGAGGCGAATCACCTACCCGACCCGGTAGCTTGTTAGGTGTCCCACCCGTTGAGGTAGCCACGGCCAAATTTCCCTCCTCATCCAGAGCTACCGCCCCCACCGTGTCCGACGGCAGGTCGAAACCCGGTGGCAGCCAGGCATCATCGTCGTCGGGACTCTCAGCCTTACCCTGAAGATCGTCGGGCGAACACCGGGGAATGCCCATCTCCCATGCCAGGGCTTCAGCACCTCGCCCCACAACGAAACTATGCGCGGGCAGTTCCAGAACTCTACGTGCCAGTGTTATCGGATGACGCACCTGCTGAACCGCCGCCACCGCACCCAGGTTCAGTGTACGCCCATCCATGATAATAGCATCCATCTCTACCTCACCGGCCTGGTTGAGATAGCTTCCACGCCCGGCATCAAAGGTAACGTCGTCCTCAAGGACGCGTACGGCCGCCTCCACAGCATCCAGGGCCGCACCGGCCTTCTGCAAGACGCTCCAGCCCTCCAGTGCTGCCTGCCGGCAGCCGTCACAGTAATCGGCGCGCAGGTGATCGGGGATATACCAGGCACCTCCGTGAACAACAATGACAGGACGGTTCAAATTGGCCTCCTAGGGAAATATAGTGAGTGGTGAGCAGCATAGCAGATGCCCTGACACCTTCGTGATCCACACCACTTTATGAGCAGTGTATGATTAATCATTCAGTATCACAAGTGATAAAAATCCTGATTACCTGTCACTTTCGTTAATGATAAAGTTCTATATCCTCCCCTCAACGTCCTTGACATCATGCACAAATTCGACAACAATATAAATAACGACTCTCCCTGCAAAATCTAACGCTAAACGTACGAACGTTAACGCTGAATCAGACAAAAGGCCCGGTAACCTAATCCCACTGATCCCTGGTCTCCGGTCCCTGATCCCTATCTTTTTCAAGGAGGTTATAACCATGAAACGCTGGCACTTATTGCTACTCTGGCTCGCGACACTCCTCATCCTCACCTGCGGCGCTGTACTTGCACAAGAGGGGACACCCACCCTGCAGGAGCAGGATTCCCTATGGCAAATCCTGGCACCCATTACCGCCATCGCCACCACCGTCGAACGGGCGCTCGAGGTCTATTGGAACCGTTCTGAAAAGAAGGGACTCTGGCCCCACAAAGAGGGGGTACCATGCCCCAAGGAAGAGGACTACGTTCTCCACAAGCAGCAAATGTCACACTGGCTGGGTACCGCGCTGGCCATGATCTTTGTGGGCCTTACCAACGTCCGTTTCTTCCGCCTGCTCGGTCTCGAGGTACTCTTCGCCGAGATTCAACTCTTCGATCTTGATGTGGGTGGGATCCTCAACGACTTTACGGTCGGCACCCTCATCGATTGGATCCTGACAGCTGGTGTCATCGGCTGGGGCGGCACAGAACTCGTGCACCAGATCATTGAGGCCCTGGTCAAGGGACGCCATCTCTGGCGAGAGACGAAAGAGGTCCGAGCCGGGGAGAAGAATCTGTTAGAAACGGAGCTATTTTACGTCTATATCCTGCCACAACTCGAAGAATTGGGAATATCCTCAGGCACTCTCTACCGGCTCATCGGCCTGCTGCGCCAGGCAGGGGTCCCCTTAGACGATCTCGTTAATGCAGCAGCCAGGGACAGCACGGATGCTTTCGTAGAACAATTGAAGGCGACTCCAGAGGGAGCCAAAATCGCGGAAGCCATCGAGAACCTCATGGAGAGCGAGGGAATAGATCCCAAGAACCTCGTTCAGCTGCCCGGACTATTGAACCCACTCTCCCCCGAGGTCTGCAAGCAACTGCTGGGGATTCTACCTCCTCAACTACAGCCCATCATGGAGACGGAAGAGTCCTAGAATGAGCCTGGCTCATCACCCAGGCGCTCAAGGCCAGCAACGCACCAAAATGCAGATGCACGTTGTTCACGAGCAGGTTATCAACCAGGCTGTGCACCAGGAGATGAGTATATGCACCCAAGAGACCCAGGGCCACCCCGTGCGGCCAGCCCTTGAGACGTGGTAACGCCTTCAGAAGACGCACCAGGATCAGAGCAAAAAAGCCAAGATAGGCACACAATCCCAAGATACCCGTCTCCGCTAGCAGGTTGAGATAGTAGTTATGTGCGTGACCCAGAGCCATGGGCCAGTTGAGAAGACGATAATCAGGATAGGCCGGTTCGTAACCACCGAACCCCACCCCCAACCAGAAGTTGTCCCGCCACATCTCCAGAGCGGACTGCCAGTGGGCCATACGTTCCAACACAGCATAGTTCGCTTCATTGATGGAGGCACCGCGCACATCTTCGAATCGTGTATATTCGAGAAAACCCACCAGCCGGTCGGCGACCTGGTCAGGAAGCAATCCGGTGACGTAGAGTCCCAGACCGCCACCCACAAGGAGAGCTACGAGAAGCAACCCACAGGCGGCGCGGCGCGGCAGCAGTGCAATGAGCACCAGTGACGCGGCTCCAAAGCCCATCCAGGCCCCTCTTGACCAGGAGGCCAGGATAGCGGCGATGCCCACGAGCAGACCGCACCCCACCCCCCAGATCCACGGATGAGGCAGGCGCCGTGTCTCCCACGCCTCAAGCGCGGCGTTGAGAACGATGCCGGTCAGGAACGCCCCCAGGAAGCCCAGGAAACCGCCGAAGGGATTGGGCTGTTCGAAGGTGCCGTAAGCGCGGTAGAAACGCTCGTTGATGGCAAAATGGCCAGGGCCTTCCCCGCGCAGACCAAACTGCCAGATCCCCACCGCTGCCTGGAAGAACACGACCGCCGCCAGGATAAGCACCAGCACGACGACACGGCGTTCCCCTCCCGGTGCAAGAAGCCGATCGTAGGTCACGAGAAAGAGAAGCAGAATCTGGGCCCACTTGGCCCATTCCATGAAGCTTACCCAGGCGTCAGCGGGCTCCCACAGAGAGAGCAAGAGGACGGTCATGAAGCCAAACAAGGGCCAGAGAAGAGGCGGAGCGGGAATTCGCAACTCACGACGGATGAGACCTCTGATTATCCAGATGAGGAGCGTTGCAGCGAAGATATATTGTCCGATGAAGGGCGGAATCTTTGGAAACTCGGCCCGCAGCCAGGCGCCCAACGGACCGAAAAAGAGAGCGCCCCCCACCCCCACGAGGGGCTCCAAGAGGCTACCTATCAGGATGCCGGCCAGCACCGAGACAAGCGCCCCATCCACAAGGGGCAGACGGGCAAGTAAGAGCCCCCAGAGAAGCGCTACGAGCGCCAGGGCCACGGATATAAGCAGAGGACGATCCAACCAGAAGGACAACAAGAGACGCTTCAGCGGCGGCCTCGAAAGATTCCTCTCAGCGCCACGCGACTCAAACATGATCTGGAACGACCCTCAGTAAGCGATCCATTCTACCAGCTTGAGATCGGCATCGTAGATGAACTTCGCCTCGAAGAAGGGGGCATCAGGGTCCAGTATCCTGGGCGCGAAGATAGCATCGGCCTGGGGTATGGAAAGCGCGTTGAGGTAAGTATCCACAGGCACCCAGGAGAGACGCCCCTCACGCAGATCGCTGCACAATTCACCCGTAAAAGTTGTGGTGGTGAAGATAAAGAGAAACCATTGCCAGTCGGGCAGTGGTGAGACCTCCGTACAGAAACCTCGGAAAGTCAGATCCTCCACCACCAACCCCGTCTCCTCTAACATCTCGCGACGAGCCGTGTCACGCGGCGACTCATCAGCCTCCACCTTACCACCCGGCGCCACCCAGAGATCTAGATTGGGCTCCTTGTTGCGCCGCATGATCAGCACCTCGTTGCCACGACCGGCGTAGACCAGAACAGAGGGAATGCGTACCATCAGGAGAGCCCCAATCGTTCATGAAAATCGGCGGTCGTGCGTGCCAGACCCTCCTCCAGCGAGATCCTCGCCTCCCAGCCCAGCAATGTCCGCGCGCGGGTGATGTCAGGACAGCGGACCTTGGGATCGTCCTGGGTGCGTTCATCCGTCGGCTCCACAAAGGTGATCTCCGAGTCCGTGCCCGTCACTTCAATCACCTTGTGAGCGAACTCCAGAATAGTGTACTCGTCGGGATTCCCCAGGTTGACCGGATCGTTCACATCAGATACCATCAAACGCACGATACCGTCCACCAGGTCGCTCACATAGCAAAAAGAGCGGGTGCGCTTACCCTCATCGTAGACGGTGAGCGGATCGCCTTTGAGCGCCTGCCGGACGAAATTGGGCACTACTCGACCGTCGTCCAGGCGCATGCGTGGACCGTAGGTGTTAAAGATGCGCACAATCCGCGTATCCACACCGTGATAGCGGTGGTAGGCCATAGTCAAAGCCTCAGCAAAGCGTTTGCTCTCATCGTAGACGCCTCGGGGGCCTACGGGGTTCACGTTGCCCCAGTAGTCCTCTCGTTGTGGATGCTCCAGGGGATCGCCGTAGACCTCAGAGGTGGAGGCCAGCAGGAAGGTCGCCCCCTTCGCCAGAGCCAGACCCAGCGTGTTGTGGGTCCCCAGAGCCCCTACCTTGAGCGTCTGAATGGGAAAATTCAAATAGTCAACGGGACTGGGCAACGACGCCAGATGCAACACCATATCAAGATCGCCAGCAACATAGATGTAATTAGTGACGTCGTGCTTGATAAAGTGGAAGTTAGCATGTCCCGCCAGATGACCTATATTGGCCTCAGAGCCGGTGCTCAGGTTGTCCATCGCGATAACCTCGTGTCCCTCCTCCAGATAACGGTCGCAGAGATGGGAGCCGATGAAACCAGCACCGCCGGTGATAAGAATACGCATGGCGCCTCCTCTTCTTGTACTTGCTGATGTTGGGATTATACTCCAACGAGAAGATTGAGCGAATCACAGTTGGGGAGGCATATGGGCAAGACACTTCTGCTGACCGGGCATCCGGGCAGTGGCAAAACTACCATCATCCGTAAGGTCATCGACGTACTGGGGAAGCGGGCCGGGGGCTTTTACACCGAAGAGATC
Organism: Anaerolineae bacterium; assembly: GCA_049975685.1. Lineage (GTDB taxonomy): Bacteria > Chloroflexota > Anaerolineae > B4-G1 > SLSP01 > DAOTVC01. The sequence continues at coordinate 5,475 of JBNGDR010000005.1, read as the reverse complement.
TCCGGGCCTGGAGGGCGCAAGGGGTTCCGGCTTGTCACGCTGGCGGGTGACGAGGTCGTGCTCGCTCACAAGGATCTACGCGGCCCCAAGGTACCTCGTGTGGGTCGGTACGGTGTGGATATGAGCGCACTAGAAGAGGTGGGCGTAGCTGCCCTACGTCAAGCCGGACGCGAGAAGGACATCATTGTGGTGGATGAGATCGGCAAGATGGAGCTACTTTCAAACGATTTTCAGGTAGCGGTCATGGAAGCCATCTTCGGCCCCAAGATCGTCCTGGGTACTATCCTCTCCAAGCCCAATCCCCAGGCCGACCTCTACAAGACTCTGGCCCCGGTCACCCTCTGGGAGGTACAACGACGAGATCGGGACGAGCTGCCAGAGCGCGTCCTTACGTGGCTTCAAGAGGTAGGCGTCCTACCAGCATAGCAACCGCACGATATCATCCCTTCCTCTGTTCCCCCTCCTCCTGGAAGATATCAGCCGTCCTCCCGTCGATGTTGCAGAAGCGGATCTCACGCAGATTGCTCTGAGGATGTTCATCATTATACCTCCATCTCACTTCCAGCTCGCCCCTTCTCCTTACGCCCGTTCCGGTGTATAATGCCCGTTGACGCACCGGAAAGGAAACTATGCCGAAAACCTACGTCTGCCTAGATCTGGAAACGACGGGTCTTGACCCCCAACGCGACGCCATCATCGAAATAGGAGCCGTGCGCTGTCAGGGTTCCGAGGAGCTCGCCTCCTTCTCTACCTTCATAAATCCGGGACGTCGCATCCCCTCTTTCATAACCGACTTGACGGGAATCACCGACGACCATGTGATGGGTGCACCTTCCATACGCCAAGTGGGGCCTGAGCTGAGTGAGTTCGTCGGACGTGACCTGGTCATCGGTCACAACGTGGGCTTTGACCTGAGCTTCCTACGCCCGCACGGCACCCTCACCCGCAACCCATCTATCGACACCTTTGAGATCGCCAGCATCCTGGTGCCTCACGCCCAGCGTTACAGCCTGGCTAACCTCATCAAGGAATTGGGCATCAACTTGCCCCCCCAGACCCATCGCGCTCTTGACGATGCGCGCATGACCCACGCCCTCTACGCCTGCCTGTTTGAGAGAGCCGTGCGCCTACCCAGATCTATCCTAGAGGAGATAGTGCGACTGGGGCACCACGTTCGCTGGACGCCGCGCTACTTCTTCCAGGACGCCCTCCACAGCCGCGCTCGTGAGGGATTCCAGATGGGCATTGGCACCCAATTAGCAGCACAGCGTGGTGGAGATGCTGCTGGCCCTCTCTTTCTACCCGAGGTCGAGTTCGATCCCCTGGAACCCCGGCGCACCCCTATCCCCCTGGACGTGGCGGCGCTGATGGACCTGCTCGGCGAGGATGGGCGCATCGCTCAATTGATGACATCCTACGAGAGCCGGTTTGAGCAACAGGAGATGTTGGAAGCTGTTGCCCAAACCTTCAACAGTGGAGGAAGCCTCCTGGTAGAGGCCGGTACAGGGACAGGAAAATCGCTGGCGTATCTGCTCCCTGCTGTCCGCTGGGCCGATCAAAATGATGACCGTGTCGTCATATCCACCAATACCATTAACCTCCAGGAGCAGCTTCTGGAGAAGGACATTCCTGTATTGAGCCAGGTCTTCCCCACCAGCTTCCGCGCCATGGTCCTTAAAGGTCGCTCCCACTACCTCTGCCGCCGCCAATTCCAGGCCCTGCGCCGGAATGGCCCCACAAGCCGGGACGAGATGCGAGTTCTAGCAAAAATCCTCCTCTGGTTGCCTAATACCTTGGACGGTGACGGAGATGAGATCTTCCTACCCACTCCCCGCGAGCGCGCCATCTGGGGCCGGCTCTGTGCGGCCGCCGAAAATTGCAGCGTCCGGGACTGTCCTCACTATCACAATGAGGGCTGCTTTTTCTACCGCGCTCGGGAGCGAGCGGAGACCGCCCATGTCCTAGTCGTTAACCACGCCCTGCTGCTGGCCGATGTCGCAACGGAAAACCGGGTCCTCCCAGCCTACGAACATCTCATCATCGACGAGGCCCATCACCTGGAACATGCCACCACCGAAGCATTGCACTTCCACGTTAACTGGTATGCTCTTCGTTACACGATTGAGGAACTGACGGAGGGGCGCGGCAATGCCCCCGGAATACTTCATGAGATTCAGAACCTGGCTCATCTCTTACCCCGTGAAATGCGCGGCCGGCTTGAGGATACCATTATTCGCCTAGAGGATGCTGCTGACGAGGCGCTGCAGCGTCTCGAAGTACTCTTCGACACCCTGGAAAACTTCATGGAACAGCACGTCAAGCAATACAATCCACACTATTCCGTCCGCCTCCGCATCACGCCCGATCTGCGTGGCGACCTGGGCTGGGATGCAGCAGAGCTCGCGTGGGATGCCACGTCGACGCCCTTCGGTCAGCTCGTTGAGCGAACCTCGCGGCTTTCCAGCGGCCTGGAGGATCTCAGTGTTGTGGAAGCACCCGCGCTGGAGAATCCCAGAGCGCGTCTCGTCGCGGTCGCCCGGCGCCTCTCGGAGACACAGTCCCAGCTGCGGGCTCTCATCACCGAGCCCGCCGAGAATGCCATCTACTGGCTGGAGAAAGGTCGAGACAACGGGCCCCTATCCTTTCACATGGTGCCTCTGCGCGTCGGACCGTTGGTCCGCGAACACCTCTTTGAGAAGAAAAAAACTACCATCCTGACCTCAGCCACACTTCGCATCGGCGGTACCTTCGATTATCTTCGCGAACGGCTGGAGGCGTGGGATGCGCTGGCGCTGGACGTAGGCTCCCCCTTTGACTATGGGGAGGCAGCACTCACTTACGTAGTCAACGACATCCCCGAACCAGGCCAGGCGGGCTACCAGAACGCAGTTGAGGAGACTCTGCTGAACCTTTTCCTGGCAACAGAGGGAAGAGCAATGGCGCTTTTCACATCTTACAGCCAGCTGCGCGCCACCGCCAAGGCCATCACCAACCCATTGGGTCGAGCCGATATCCACGTCTTCGCGCAGGGCGGAGGGGGTTCACGAGCACAATTACTGGAGAACTTCCGTGAGGACGAGCGGTCGGTGCTTCTCGGCACCCGCTCTTTCTGGGAGGGAGTAGATATTCCGGGTGAAGCCCTCTCGTGCCTGGTCATCGCCAAGCTACCCTTCGACGTGCCCAGCGATCCCATTGTAGCGGCACGGGCGGAAATCACCGAAGACCCCTTCAACGACTACATGGTGCCGGAGGCCGTCTTGCGTTTCCTGCAAGGATTCGGGCGGCTCATCCGCACTCGCACTGATCGGGGAATCGCGGTCATACTGGACAAACGGCTCCTGACAAAGCGGTACGGACCGCGTTTTCTCACTTCGCTGCCCGATCCTGCAGTGCGTATGGGCTCGGCGGCCGAGCTACCCGACATTGCGGCTGCCTGGCTGGCCGGGGCTCCTCTGCCACCGGAGCACGATCCCTTCGATGACGGACCGTGGAGCGATCAACCCTGGGAAATTCCCCCACCCGAGGAGCCGCCGTGGTGGTAGTAAGAAGGGTGGCATGGTCAGGAGCAAGTCCCGAACTTGATGAGGGAACCGACCATATCTCTTAGGATACGGAACACGCAACACGGAATACAAAATAGATGGAGGTAATCATGCGCATCGTCGTTGACGCCTTTGGAACTGACAACTGTCCCGGCCCCGACGTGGAAGGAGCCGTCCTCGCAGCCCGTCAGTGGCCACAGGATGAGATCATCCTCGTCGGCCCGGAGGATCGAATCCGTGAGGAGCTCGCCAAGTACGAGACCGAGGGACTTAATCTGCGCGTCGTACACGCTCCCCAGGTACTCACCATGGAACATCACGCCGAAGATGTCCGCCGGATGGAGGAAGCCTCCATCCGTGTAGGCATGCGAATGGTCAAGGCAGGCGAAGCGGAGGCTTTCGTCTCTGCTGGCAACACCATCGCAGTTCTCTCTTCCGCCATCTTTGATCTGCGGCGTATTCGGGGCATCCGGCGTCCTGCCATCGCCACCATTTATCCCGTCTCCTCCCAACCTATCCTGCTTCTTGACATCGGTGCCACAGCCGATCCCAAGCCCGAATATCTCCTGCAGTTCGCCCAAATGGGCACTATCTACGCGGAGCGCGTACTGGGCATCTCCAACCCGCGTCTGGGGTTGCTCTCCAATGGTGAGGAGGAAGAGAAGGGAACCATGGTGGTTCGCGATGCCTTCCATCTGCTGCAGAGTAGCGGCCTGAATTTTGTCGGGAACGTCGAGCCCAAAGAGGTAACGTACCACGTAGCCGACGTTGTGGTAACCGACGGCTTTACGGGTAACATCTTGGTAAAGACGACAGAAGCAGTGGCCTCCTTCCTCAAGCGCCTCCTTAAGCAGCTCTCCGGCGGAGTTCTAGCCAAGATCGGTCTGGTCTTGATGATTCCGGGCCTCATCATTGCACTTCCGGGGGCCCTGCTCTTGTTCCCCAACGTCCGGCACATGCTCAAGCGTCTTGACTACGCGGAATACGGTGGTGGGTTGCTCATGGGAGTCGATGGAACGGTCATTGTGGCCCACGGTCGCTCCAACGCCAAGGCCATCAAGAATGCTATCCGCCAGGGGCGGGAGGCGGTACAAGCCGAAGTCATCCCTACCATCAAAGCCGGACTCAAGGATGGTTAAGGGCTCACCCCAATCTGATATGGAGGTCTTATGAAGATTATCGCTAACGAAACATATATTGAAAGACGCGAAAAGGCCGGGGAGGTTATCCCAATGGTGGCCATGGGCTGCCTCCTGGGCTCGGTTGTCCTCTCGGTGACCCAACCTGAGTGGTTTGTCCTGACCATGGGGCTTACACTACTGGGGTTTCTGCTCTCTCTCGCCGGAAGCTTCTTCCTGGATCGCTTCGTGGGAGAACGTGCCCACCACAGAACCGTCCCGGCTGCACTCAAAGGGTTAGATGATCGTTACACACTTATCATGTATGAGCTATCCGTGCCCTTTGTTCTCGTCGAGCCAGGTGGTGTCAGCACCATCCTACCCAAGAATCACGGTGGTGAGATCACCTACGAGGGCGGTCGTTGGTTGCACCAACAAAAGGCTCGTCTCCTGCGGCAAATCGGAGGACAGGAAGCCCTCTCACGTCCTGAGCGGCAGGTCGAGGGACAGGTCAAAAAGATTGAGAGCTATCTCGAAGAGCGCCTCCCTGAAGATACAGAAGTCCCTGTACGAGGTTTGCTGCTATTTACCAACCCCGAGCTTCACCTCGAGGCAGAAGACGCGCCCGTACCGGCCATCCGCGCCGCCAAACTCAAGAACTGGCTGCGTGGCCCCGGGCGTCTAACGAACCTACCCAGCGAGACACGTGACCAGATCAAGGAGGCACTGGAGATTACCGAGAACGACCTCGAACACGAGGAAGAGGAGAATGATTGAGCAGAAGAGCAGGTAAAATGCACTCTGGTCCTCAATCC
>JBNGDR010000004.1:0-23292 GCA_049975685.1 Anaerolineae bacterium | reverse complement strand
GTGCAGGGCTCAGGATAGGCCGTGGGGGCCGTCACTTATTGTCATACATGCCGGACCTAAGGTTGCGGCGCACGCGCAGAACCTCGCGCACCATACGGAGGGAATCCTGTATGGGATTTACCCGGCTCCCTTCACCGTAGTACCAGGGAATCCCCACTTCGATCACGTCGTAGTTCCACTGCACGGCGAGTGCCAGCACCTCCACATCGAAGGCCCAGCCGTTAATGGTCTGGACGGAAAAGAGATGCTCGGCCACCTCGCGCCGGAAGGACTTGAACCCACACTGGGTATCCTGGATCCCCGGGACGGTGAGCGTCCGCACGATGAGATTGAAAACCCGTCCCATGATGTGCCGGTACCAGGGCTCGTTGAAACGACGGGAGCCGGGCGCTTCGCGGGAGCCGATGGCGATGTCGTAGTCACCCCCTAGATTCTCCGGAAAGAAGCGGGGCAGCTCCTCGATGGGCATAGCGAGATCCGCATCACAGACGAAGGCATACCGCCCTCTGGAAGCAAAAATACCCTTCCGCACAGCCGCGCCTTTTCCCTGGATAGGCTGATCTATGATTTGCAGGCGGGGATAGTTCGCCGCGTGGCGTCGGGCGATCTCACCCGTCTCATCCCGGCTGTTATTGTTCACGACGATCACGTCCAGTCGCTCCGGACGGGCCTTCACAAAATCCATCACCCGGGTCAACGTCTGGGGCAACCGGTGGGCCTCATTGTAGGCCGGGATGACGATGGTCATCAGGGGGACATCATTGGTATTGTTCATTCTACATCCTCGGGTTCCGACTCCCACTCGAAGAAGCCGTGAGTCTGGATAGTACAACGGGCGATCTCCTCGGCGAGGGCCAGGCGCTCGTCAAGTTCCACCGCGCCATAGAAAGCCCGTGTGAGCCGGGCCAGGTCAGGGTCCAGGTCATCCAGTGCTCGAAGCAGATCCTTATCACGTGGTAAATAACGGCTCCTTGCCATAAAATGATAACGTATCATGTCGTAGACAACCGTCGCCAATATCATATTCGCGGTCACAGGGTGGGTGTTGACCACGTCGGTGGCGTCCTCGTAGCGGAAGGCGGCCCTATAGCGCGCGCCGGTCAGCTGTTCACAATCGTAAGCAGGAGGACGCTCCAGAACCTCCCGGGCCAGCGCCTGCAACTCGCTTACCTTTGGGGATTTATCAAAGACGATATGACCCGTCGTCCACATATGCGCCGTGACGGGACGTCCGGCATGGCGCTCATCCTTGAAGTATTTCAAGATCTTGGACGGTGGGTTGACGAAGATCTCCGCAGGAATACCTTCGAAGAAACGCTGGAGACGTTGCCGCCAGAGTTGCGCGTGGATCACGGAGATATCCAGATCGCTCGTCGGCGAGGCCGTCCCGCGCAGGATGGTACCACTAACGACAATGCCCAACACGTCGTCGAAACGCGTGAAGATGAAACGCACGGCCTCACGTAGTGCCCTGTCGTAACGCTCAGGTAACTGCGGCCAGTTACATTGTTCTAACAACGAAGCCAGGTCTTCCCTCAATTATCGACCTCCGATGCACTCATCTCAACGATGTCCAACCCACCTGACGGCGTTCACGGAAGCGAGCCAGCCGTTCGAAACCCGCCGCCAGCGCCAGCTCACGCGCACGTTCGAAATGCTGCCCCACCTCTGGGGAGCGATGCGCGTCGGAACCAAAGGTCAGGATCTCACCGCCCAGCTCCCGATACCAGCGCAGAATCATCAAACTGGGGGAGGGCTCCGAAAGGCCCTTGCTCATCGGCGAGGTATTGACCTCCAGGCCCTTGCCGCGCTCTACAACAGCACGCAGGGCTTCACGAATGTCGGCGGCGTAACCCTCAGTAGGGCAGGTGCGCTGGTAGAGAGCCCAGCTGTCGCGCACCACCAGATCGAAGTGGGCCAGCACATCGTACTCCCCCTCAGCGGCAAGAGCGGCAACCTCCCGGAAGTAGCGGGCGTAGGCGACCTCCATACCGTCCTCGAAGGCCACAGACTGCCACATGGGCAGGCCATCGGCCCAGTGGGCGGAGCCCAGCACGTAATCCCAGGGCCAGGCCTTCAGAAAATCGCGCGCTTCCGAGAGATATTGGTGGGAATTCCCTACCTCCAGGCCAGCGAGGATTTCGAGTTGATCTCCATAGCGGGCGCGGGTGGCTTCCAGCTCAGCGAAGTAGAGATCCGGCTTCAGATAACCCGTGGCTTCATCCTCGGGTACCCACTCCATGTGATCGGAGAAGGCGATACCCTCTAATCCCCTGCGCAGGGCTTCCTCCGCCATCTCCGCCATCGTTGGCGAGGCGTCGCAGGAATGATGCGTGTGCACGTGTAGATCAAACATTATCCAGGGAAAACCTCCCTTTTCAGCTCATCAATCGCGAGTCCAACCCTATACTGCGCCTCGCCCAAACCCACCCGATGAGATAGCAACTTCACAATCCACCCTCCGGCGGTTTACTGAAGAGATCTCTTGGCGCCTGGGGCGGCACGAGCAATCGTAAAGCAGCCGGTTCCAGGCGGAAAGAGGCCGGGGTCTCACCAAGGGGATCTCCGTCGAGATGCAACGCCACAGGGGGCGTCGTCTCCACCTCCATCTCCCGCGCCAATACCTGAACCACCGCCGGGTCGCGCAGGTACCGCCCACTGAAGATCCGGAAGAGATGCCGCAAGGCGTATCCAAAGCCTAGTCCCTTGAATACGAAGATATCCAGCATACCATCGTCCATGTAGGCGTGCCGGGCGATGTTGAAGAAGGCCGCATACTGTTGTATGTTGCTGGCCAACACCAGCAGGGCCCGGGTATTGAAGGACTGGTCCCCTACCGAGATACGGGTACGCACCCCCCGAAACTCCGACGCTACAGAAAAAGCGGCGATGATGTAAGGGAGCGCACGCAGTCGCTTGGATATGCGCGGTCGGGGCTCCAGATGGACCGTGATCTCGGCATCGAGACCCACTCCGGCCCAGCAGACGAAATACCGATCGTTGACCTCGCCCACATCCACACGCTGAATGCAGCTTCGGATCAGCGCATCCTCAACCTCGGCGATGTGAAAGGGGGCCGTGACCGATAGAATGGGCATGCGCAACTGATGTGCCAGAATATTCCCTGTGCCGACCGGCACCATACCCAGAGCCGTTTCCGTGCCCGCGACACCATTGGCGACCTCATTGATGGTCCCATCGCCACCGGCGACGAGCACCAGATCTCGCCCCGTGTCAGCGGCTTCCCGGGCGAAACGGAGACCGTCACCGGCCTCACGCGTCTCCACCAATTCCACTGCCCAGCCACGTCTCTCCAGGTTTGCCGCCAGGCGCCGAAGCGTGCGGGACATATCCCACGGTCCCGCGATGGGGTTATAGATCAGGAGTGTTTGATAGCCCATATTCAGCCCGGATCATGTCTGTTCCGTGAGATGAGTATAACATAGGACAAAGGGGGAGCAATACAACCGTCTCACACAACCACGCGGAGCCGCCACAACAACAGAGAGAGAAAGCTCAAGGTGATGACAATGAGCAGCACCCAGTCAACCCTGCGCATTTCCAGATCTTGCCAGACGGTGCGATGCCCACCGGTACCCAGCCCGCGCGCCGCCAGTGCCAGCGTCAGTTGATCACTGAGACGCAGCGTCCCAATGATAACCGCAACAAGCACAGGCAGATAATCACGGGCGCGGTCGAAGGGGTTTCCTTCGGCCACCCAGCCCCGTGCCGCCTGCGCCTCTCGCACCGAGATAAAAAGGCTCTGGATGGCAGGCAGGAAGCGCAACGTGAGGCTCAACGTTAATCCCCAGGTGTAGGGTAATCCCAGCCGGACGAAAGCTCGTACCAACGAGCGCTGGTCCGTTGTAAAGAGCACACCACCGGTAATAAAAGCCATGACCAGTGCCCGTAGACTCAAGGAGAGAGCACGCTCCAGGCCCCCCAGTGTGAGGCGCAGGGGGCCGATGGCCATCAACAGCAGCCCCGAGGGGGTGAAGAAGGGCTGGAGAACCAGGATGAGCAACACAAGCACCCAGAGCTGTCTCGCCAACCATACCAGGGTACGCCAGGGGATCTGCGAGACACGCAATAGCAACAACACCGCCAGGAAGAAACCCGCTTGAAGGAGGGGGGTAGACAGCAGAAAGGTGCTCACGAGACCCAGCAATGCACCCCAGAGTTTAACCCTGGGATCGAGGTTGTGGAGCCAGGAATACCCCGGCACGTAAAGGTCGAGGGCCAGGCTCATGGTACTCGCACCTCTGGTAGTACCTCGTCAGGAGATCCATCCGCAGCTATCCGTCCCCTATCCAAAGCCACCACCCGGTCGGCGTAACCCGCCAGCGCAGACTCGTGCGTCACGGCCACGATGGTGACACCCGCCGCGTATCGCTCTGCCAGCCAGGTGAGGAGCTGCGACCAACCTTGGCCATCCAGGCCCACCGTCGGCTCATCGAGCACGAGGATGGGCGTCTCCAACGCGGCCAGCGATGCCAACGTGACCGAACGCTGAACTCCGTAACCCAACAGTGCCGGGGGACGTCCGGCCACGGCCACGAGGCCGAAGCGCTCCAGCGCCTTGTCAACGCGTGCCTCCACGTCGGGCAGGTTCAGATGCCGGGGGCCGAAGGCAATCTCCTCGCGCACCGTCTGTGCAAAGAGCTGCTGCTCCGGCCGTTGGAAGAGAAAACCGACCTTTCGAGCAAGCGCTCCCACAGGCTGCCCGGCGACTGCCTCACCTAATACCTGGATCTGCCCCTGTGCGGGACGAAGGAGTCCATTGAAATGACGGATGAGTGTAGTTTTTCCGGCACCGTTAGGCCCCATCAGGGCCACAAACTGTCCTCGTGGGATGGTAAGATCGATATTGTGCAATACGACGGGGCCGTCCTCGTAGTGGTAGCGGAGGCCCTGCACCGCAACAGCCGGCGCTGTATCGGGCGCGATCTGTCGCTCGTCTGGCCAGGTGGGGAGATTGTGCAGGAGGCGAAGATCCAGAGGGCCCAGATCGGCAGGTTGAGCGCGTAATGCCGAAAGCGACGTTGGCTCGGAAAGGGCACGATCTCTGAGGATCGCCCCTTCTTGGCTCAAATCCTCCCCATTGAGATAAGCGGCGGTGAAGAGCAACGTTGTCCCCTCGCGTCGGAGGAGATCAAGGGAGGCCATTACCTCCTTTCGCCCGGTCGGGTCCAGGCCTCCGAGGGGTTCATCGAGCAACAAAACCCGGGGACGTTGTGCCCACAACGAAGCCAGTGCCAGCCGTCGCTGCTCCCCACCGGAGAGCGCCCACGGTGCACGGTGACGGAGAGGGACGAGACCGAAACGTTCCAGGGCCCTGTTTACCTGCTCTCCGATCTGCACGGGCGGCACCGCCAGAGCCTCCAAGCCCCAGGCTACCTCCATCTCCACTGTAGAGTTGAAGAGCTGCGTCGCCGGGTCCTGGAACAGAAGCCCCACGTCGCTCGGTGGAGGTTGAGAGGCAATGACAGATCCCTCGAAGATACGTACTCTTCCCCGCAAAGTTCCACGGGTGTAGCGAGGGGTTAATCCTGCTAGAATATGACAAAGCGTGCTCTTGCCCTGCCCGTTGGCCCCCAGTATGGTGAGTGCCCTGCCGACCTCCACGCGGAGAGCAAGATCCTGGAAGATAGGGGTTGGTGCCAGTCCAGGTGCCGGTGGTGGGTAGGTAAAGTCAAGATCCTGGACCTGGATGGCAAAGGAAGAAGTGCGTACACTCACCGATCTACACGCTTTCTGCCAACGAACACCGCGCCTCCAACAAAAAACACGGAGGAGGGGCCACCCTCCTCCGTCCCGGGTGTTGGACGTTAAGATTCACGGTACTGCGAGATGGGTGGATAGGCGCGCTTGACCGCCAGATAGAGAGGTACACCGACCAGCCCGCCGCTGAGCGCCTGAACGACGTTGAAGCCGATCTCGCTCACAGCGACCCCAAGGCCCACGAGGATGGTGCCTGCTACGAAGTAGCCGCCGGTCACGATAAGGATACTGACGACGACCGCCAGCCCCAGCTGCACCACTCTCTCCTCATTACGGACGATGACACCCATAGCCCAACCCTGTAGACCGTGCGTGAGAAGTGAGAAGATGGCCCACTGTGCGTATCCCCCACTGACGTCGGCGAGCGCGGTGCCCAGCCCTCCGGCGATGGCTGCCACCCACGGCCCAAAGGCCAAGGAGGCAAAGGTTATGCCCACGTCCCCCAGGTGAATGTAGCCACCAACGGGTGTGGGAATGCGGGGCAGCGCGGTAAGCACGAAGATCAACGCTCCCATCAATGCTATCGTAGCCAGGCGGCGAATGTCCAACGTCTGTGACTTGGACATGACACTGATCTCCTTTCAAGAAATATGTTGGTATCCATCATAGCACAAGAGAAAGGGGTGACAAGAGAAGTACGGATGCTGAATCCGCCGGTTGCTGTATAATGATGGCATGTGCGCAGCTTGAATCAAGAGATTCCAGAAAGGAGCACGTGTGGACCTGTTGAAGGCCGGAGCTCAAGACCTCCACATCCCGCTGAAGATCGAACACCTGGAAGCCTACCAGCGGTACTACGATATCCTCGTCGAGTGGAATGAGAAGTTCAATCTCACGGCTATCACCGATTACGATGCAGCCCAGGTACGTCACTTCCTGGACTCTCTCTCCTGTCTGCTGGCGCTGGAGCCCACCGAACGACTGGCAGGGCGCCGGGTCATCGACGTGGGGACGGGGGCGGGCTTCCCTGGCATACCGCTCAAGATCTATCAGCCAGCAATGCAACTTACGCTCCTTGAGGCGACGGCGAAGAAAACCGACTTTCTCCAGCATCTGGTCGCCCAGCTGGGTCTTGAAGGGGTAACGGTGCTGCATGGTCGGGCCGAGGATCTGGGACAGGACCTCCGCCATCGCGAACGATATGATTGGGCCATCGCCCGCGCGGTTGCCGAGATGGCCATTCTGGCAGAATATCTGCTGCCTCTGACACGTATCGGGGGGCGGGTACTGGCACAGAAGGGGGAGAGTGCCGCCGCCGAGGTACAGCGTGCCGAGTGGTCCATCAACCGGTTGGGCGGTCACGTCCGCCGTTTGATACCCGTGGAGCTTCGGGGATTGGCGGAGACCCGCCATCTCGTCGTGTTGGACAAGGTGGCTGCCACACCCGGGAAGTATCCCCGGCGTCCTGGCATGCCCAGCAAACGCCCCCTGATGCCGGAGGATTAGAGGATGAAATTGGAACTGCCGGGAAAATCCAGGCCCTATCTCATGGCCCACCGTGGGAACTCCGAAGCCTGCCCCGAGAACACGATAGCCTCCTTCCAGAGAGCACTGGAGGACGGCGCGGATATTATTGAAACCGACCTACACCTCACCGCCGACGGCGTATTCGTCTGTATTCACGACGCCACCGTGGATCGCACCACCGATGGCAGCGGTGCCGTCGCCCAGATGACGCTGGCGGAGATCAAGTCGTTGAGTGCCTCCTACGATCGCCCCGGTTTCGCCGCAGAGCGCGTCCCCACGCTCGCCGAGACCATGGCTCTCATACCGGAGATGTGTGCGCTGGCGCTAGAGCTCAAAACGGACCGCTTCCTGGAGCCGGAGGTCTGCCTCAAACTGGTGCGAGAGTTGGATGAAGGGGGATTACAGAATAGAACGGTGGTCCTCTCCTTCAGCCTGGAAAGATTGCAATGCGTCCGGAGCGTGGCGCCCGAGATACCTCTAGGTCACATCACGCTGTCACGTCCCCTCCCCACCCCCGGTGTCCAGCTCGTGGGGCCGCTGTGGCCTCTTCTTGTCCTGAATCCCTTCTACGTCTGGATAGCGCACCGGCGGGGAATGCAGATTTGTCCCCTGGACATCGCACCGGTAGGTCGGCTGTGGTACTATCGGCTCTTGCGCTGCGACGCAGTGATGGCCAACGACACGGCGCGGCTGGCTCGGGCGCTCAAGCCCGACCAGGGACGCGAAGATCTTTCGTAGCTAACGAAGACCCAGTATATCCCAACCGCATGGGCGTATACTCTTAATCATCGATGCGGGTGATGATACCGCCGGCGACCTTCAGCGTAAGGATCTTCTCCCGGAAGGATTCGGGGAACATCTCTGCGTCGGTGGTGGAGAGAATAGTCTGCTCTACCCCATCCAGCAAATCTAGTAGATAGGATCGCCGCGCGCGATCCAGCTCGGCGAGTACCTCGTCCAGCAGCAGCACGGGCGCCTCCCCCGTCTCCTCGCGCAGCCAGGTCAATTCTGCCAGGCGAAGAGCCATGACCGTCGTCCGCTGTTGGCCCCGCGATCCGAAGGTCCCCAGATCCACACCCTGGGAGATGAAGCGCAATTCATCCCGGTGGGGACCTATACGGGTGGCACCCCGCCGGATGGCCTTCTCCCGGTTCCGGCGTAAGCTCTCGCGATAGGCTTCCTGCAAAGAGGCGACATCGACGGGAGCCTGGGGCGTCTGGCGGGGTATGAGTCCCATCTGGTAATCGAGAGCGGGGGGTTTCAGCGGATCGAAGCTGGGTTCATATTGTAGCTGCAGCCAGGCCGCACCGCCGGTAAGATCCTGATGGAACTGGTCAGCATGGACCGAGAGCACGGCCACCACCCGCCGCCGGTAGAGGGATACGGTCACCCCCGTCCGGGCGAGCACCTCTTCCAAGGGTGCCAGCTGCTGCCGGTCGCCCCCCTCATCACGGAGATGGCGAAGAAGTGCGTTACGCCGCGAGAGCGCCGAGCCGTACTTCGAATAGGTCTCCACGTATTCGGGGTAGACCTGTGAGAGGAGATCGTCGAGGTAGCGACGACGTCCCGAAGGCGGCCCGCCCACGAGCGCCACGTCCTCCGGAAGAAAGAGCACCACATTGAGATGTCCAGCGAGGTCCGAGCGGCGGATGGCCTGTTGGTTCACCCGGATGCGCTTGGAAAGACGGAGGTTTCCGTTGGAAAGCTGGGTAGTCTGCAGGGCGATCTCGATCCGCTCGGTGCGATCCCGCTTCTGCACCTCCGCCACAACCTGGGCAAAGGGCATACCCGACTCGACCGCGGACCAATGGATGAGGTGGCGATCTACATTGGTAAGAGGCGAGCGCCCCAGGGCCAGATAGGAAATGGCCTCCAGAAGACTGGTCTTTCCTTGAGCGTTAGCGCCCAGAAGCAGAATGGGCGCGGCGGGGAAGTCCAGCTCCAGCCGGGCATAGGTGCGGAAATGGCGCAAACTAAGGCTCCGAACGTACATGACGTGAATAATTGTAACATGGATGGTGGGGGAGTCTAATGACTTATGCCTTTACCCACTTCCCGCATGTGATAGAATACGCTTCATGCCGACGCCTTTCCAGCATCTGGTCTATGCAGAGAAGCTGATCAAGGAACCCGCGCTCCCTGATGGTATCCGGGAACGCCTCATGGAGGAAGCGGGCGCTTTCCTGCTGGGAAACACCGCCGGGGACGTCCAGACCCTCACAGGCCAGCGACGGGTGGAGACCCATTTCTACACCATCCCACCCGAGCGGCATCCCCGTGCGGGGGAGAGGATGCTCAACGCCTACCCGGAGTTAGCCGACCCGCATACCCTTTCCCCCGAACAGGCGGCCTTTGTCAGCGGCTATCTGGTGCACCTGGCCATCGATGAGGATTGGGCGTGGGACGTCTTCTGCCCCCTCTATCTGAAATCCGATGCCTGGCCCGATCACGGTACCCTCATGATCCATCACAATGCCCTCCGTGTAGTATTAGATCGACAGGCCGAGGCTCAGATCCGAGCCCAGTGGGAGATCCTGGAAGCTCTGCGTGACGTCCGAGCGGATGGCTGGCTCCCCTTCGTCTCAGGAGGTGCACTGCAACGATGGCACGACTGGCTGACGGAGCAATTGACAGATGCGACGGAGATCCAGACCACGCGGGTCTTTGCAAAGCGCATGGGTATCTCGTCCGAACACCTGGAGCGAGTGGTGCAGCGTGTGGAGACTGACATTGATGAGCACCGCGATCCGGCACTGGAAGCGGGGCTGGCACGCTTTGAGGCTCACGTCCGAGCCGACGGCCTCTCCGTTCTGCGGCGCTACTGGAGGGCTCAGGCCCCCTCCGTCCCGTGAGTACAGTACCTTTGTACTACTGACTGTACTTTTTATGCTGCTGACTGTACTTTTTTTATACTAAAGTCTAGTAGCGATATCCCCCTTACCTATGATATAATATATAGGGGTAGTCGGTTTTCATCGGGGTTCTGTTTGAAGACAGGGGGGAGATCGCTAACTATCACATTAGGGTTTGGGTTTTCAAATTTGCCTTTAGGGGTGGACTCGCGATCTAAAGCCGGCTTACTCAATGATCATCGCGCCACCTCTATTTTCTGGCTAAATTAGAAACATAAATATCGTTTAAAAATTTATCTTTCACGAAGGTAACATATGAGGAGGATAGGTACTATGAAGAGTCAACCTGCGCGCTTACGCTCTGCTCTGCTGAATATGGTTGTCGTTACCGCACTTCTAGGGGAGTTATTAGCAGCGCTAATGATGGCACTGCCTTTGCAGGCGGCGGAGAACGCCGTCCCCCTGGACGTGCGTATTAACGCTGCCTATAACCTGGTGGTGGATTCCAATGTGAGTTCGCCTTCTACCTACGCACCCTCCGTGGCAACGGTGATCGGTGAGTTCTGTAACACCGGCAGTACGACGCTCACCAACGTCCAGGGCTATATAGGTAATTGGCAGGGCAGCCTGGGTGCCAGCACCCCCGGCACCTATCCCAGCCGTGACAGTACTACATTTGGAACAGAACATCCCGCTTTGGTCAACAGCGGCACATATGCCTTCGAACACGTTGGGGGGCAGATCGGCACGGCGGATGCCACGCGTTTCATGGGTGACATAGCTCCAGGGGAGTGCAGGGTACAGTATTGGCACTTCACCTATCCGCAGTGCGAAAACAATGCCGACGGTTCTCCGGACTATCCTCCTTGCGATGGCACCAACAGTCCTACCTGGGGAGATTCCGTCAAGCCCGAGGACGATCTCTGGCTCAACTTTGACATCTGGGGCTCGGCCAACAGCGGGGGTAGCACGGTGACCGACGACGAGACCTGGACAATGACCATGCGCAACGAGATTTCGGCAATGGCGAACAAGATCGAGCCGAATCCGTTAGGAGATTGGTTCAACACCAATTCTGACCGCGTATCCCCCGGGGAAACCATCACCACCAACGGCATCCTCTATGAGTTGGGGAATATCAACCAGGGCTTTGATAACGATGGGGACTTTACGCCGGATTATAATGCGTGGCTACAGCCCATCGGTGATCCCAGTTACGATCCAAGCTGCTTCCGGCTGATCAGTACAGAGGGCTACATTGAAGTCTCGCGCAGCGCGGGTCAGCCCGATCTAATCATTCCTTTTGAGGATCAGCTCTACTTTACGGACCTGCCCGCCGATAATACCGGCGTCATTGGCTACATTTATTATACCTTCCTGGCACTTGATGGTCCCTGTAATACAGCGATCACACCTTACCAGGAAGTCGCCTCTAGTTTTGATAACGAGAAATTTAACGGGGACTACGGCACCGGCATTCCACCGGTTGGCAGTAGTGAACCCGATGTAAATATTGATAAGTTTGGCAACACAACCATTGCTCTGGGGGGGACGATCGACTATAGTGTACCCTTTGAGAACACGGGCGATAAGGAAGCGGGTTCCATCTCGCTAGAATTGGGCACCTATATACCTCTAGTTGTGGAAGACACGGTGCCCGATGGCCTTGAGTACGTCTGCGGCAGCGCCGCCAGCAATAACACCTTCAATTACACGCCTACCGGTAGTGGCGTCATAATCCGTTATTCAGATGACGGGGGCACAACCTGGTCCACGGATGAGAGCGACATCGGTTGTACGACCGGCGTCACCAGTGTACCTAGCACAGGGGACATCGTGATCCAATGGTGGCTGACCGATGAGTTGCCTACCAGTGCTGACAGCGGCTCTGGGGAGTTCACTTTCCAGGCTGTGGTTCCCAACAGCTATAGCACCCATGCCGACTACCCCGTTATTGAGAACTGCGCCGATGCCAGCCTCGGAGGCGGCGCTCCCTTCGACGAGAATTGTGCGATTACCCTGATTGAAGGCAGCAACGACATCGGGGATTTCGTGTGGCGGGATGAGGACAATGACGGTACGCAGGATGACGGTAACACAGGCATTGACGGTGTCACCGTCTCTCTCTACCTTGACCGGGGCACGGTCGGCACCTTGGACGACGAGGATATCCTGATCGACACGACGATCACTTCCGGCGCCTCCACCTCCTATCTATTCCAGAATTTGCCGGATGCGGACTACATCGTCACCGTGCCGGACGACATCAGCAGCCTTCTCAAAGGGTATTTCCCGACCACGGATACCGAGCAGTTCATTACTCTCAGCGGCGCCGACGATCTGACGGCGGATTTTGGCTATGGGCCGTCCTTGCGCCTGGACAAGACACTGACCAGCGGCGATCCCTCCTACGAGGGCGACGAGATCGTCTACACCGTGGACCTGATCAATACTCGTCCAGGCGACGGTGAGCCGCCGGGGCCTTGCAGCTACGTGGTGTGGGCTACCGCGTTGGATTCAGCCAACTCCGAGATTGGAAGTAACAAGGAGTGGACCAACTATCCCAATGTATACGATTCGGCGAGTGGGCCCAACGGCACCTTTGCCACCGCACCTTATGCGAACGCGGGCGAAAAGGTGGCCGTCACGAATTTCAGCCTGGGGGAGACTATTGATGGGACCATCACCCAGGTTGAAGCGTTGGTGTACTTGCAGAAGAACGGCGTCCTGGCCGGCGGCTTTGACGTCAATGTTATAGACGCAGTCGATACTTATGCACACGCCTTCGCCGACGTGACCGCCATTCCTGACGGCTACTTCGCCGTGGACGTGACAGAAGACCGTACGTGGGCCTCCTCTGATTTTACGGGGGCCGCCACCACAACCTCCATTCAACTTATCGGGCAGAAGTCGGGAAATCCACCTGGCACGCTCGATGCCGATGCCGCCGGTTATCGCATTACCACTGATGCCACCTGCGGCGAACCGGGCAACACCATCGATCCCCTGACCTTCACCGATACCTATGACACATCCAAAATGACCTTCCTCTCCGCCAGCACCGACGAGGGTGAACTGGACTGCACCGACAGCAGCGGCACCATCACCTGTGACGCTGCTCCACTCTACGGCGGACAGACGAAGACGGTCACCCTGCGCTTCACCGCCCTGGAACCGCCATCCGACGACGGTGACCCCGGCCCGATCACGGACAATCAGAACTGCGCCAGCGTCACCGGATCGGCCACGACGGCTGCGCTTCTGGGTGGCTTCGCCACCAATGACGCCAGCGACTGTGTCACCAGCGATATCTACCCCGGCGGCACCATTGGCGACTTTGTCTACCTGGACGCGAATGGAAACGGTACTTACGATACCGGCGATATGGGGTTGCGTGGCGTAACGGCCCAACTTTATGATTGCGGAGCCAACGGCACCTGTGAGGGTGGCGGCGGCGACGATGTCCTGGTGGATACTACCACGACCGACGCTGACGGTGCCTATCTCTTCAGCGGCGTCGCGGATATTGACCGCAACTACGAAGTCGTGGTCGATACCACCACCCTTCCGGGCGCCGGGACCATCACCTGGATCAATACGGATGATTATGATGGTGACGGCGACGACGACAGCGGTGCCATCACGATTGATTATGACGACGGTGTGACCGGCAACGACGATTTCCTGGATGCTGACTTCGGCTACTCGACCAACGGTGTCATCATATTCGGCACCATCTGGCACGACCGGAACCAGGACGGTGAAGGGATCACGGGCGATCCCGACAGTAATGAGGAGTGGATCTCCGGCGTCACGGTGACATTGGAGGACATCCCCAGCGGTAATAACAAGGTATGTGGCGCTCAGGGAGAACCGGACTGCCCAACGACCGTCACCGACGAGAATGGCTATTTCATTTTTACCTCCTTCAATGGTGCGGTACTACCTGATGATAACACCTATACGATTGTCGTGGATAACACGACGCCGGGTGACGATCCACTCAGCGGCTGGACCGCCTCCTACGATACCGACGGCACCGGAACCCCGGATGAGGTCAGCGTGACCATCCCGGCCGGCGGTGACTATGGGCGCGGCGACTTCAGCTACTACAAAACTGGAACGTCAACTATCGGTGATACCGTCTACGAAGATGTAGATGGTGACGGGACCCAGGACACTGGCGAAGGAGGATTTGCCGGTGTGGACGTCCTGCTCTATGAGGATCTAGATAACGACGGCGTCGTGGATGAGGGTGAGCCCCTATTGGAGACGACTACTACAGCCGACGGCACCGGTGCCGATCCCAAAGGCTACTATCAGTTCACCAACGTAGCTGACGGGAACTATATTGTCCAGGTAGATCCGGCTGATATTCCAAATGGTTACAGCCAGACACAAGATCCTGACGAAACGGGTGTCTGTTCCTTCTGTGATGCCCAGAGCCGTGTCGCCGTGGACAGCGACGTCTCCACCAGCTATCAGGATGAGGATTTCGGCTTCGAGCCGTTGGGAGGAGGCAGCATCGGTGACCTCGTCTGGGAAGACATCAACCAGAACGGCGTCTATGAACCGGCCGGAGCCGACGGCATCACCGGCACTTCGGACGATGAGACTGGGCTGGCAAATATCAGCCTGACCCTCTATCAAGATGTCAACGGCAACGGCGTCTACGATTCCGGGACCGACCTGTTTGTCGCCAGTACCGAGACGGACGCCAGCGGCAATTACCTCTTCGACGGCCTGCCAGCCGGTGATTATCTGGTAGACGTGGACACAAGCGACAGCGACCTACCAACCGGTTACGCGCTGACCACCCAGCTGAATCCCGATGACGTCAGTGATCCACGTCCCAATGATCCTCACCCTGTAACGCTGGCCGAAGGCGAGCAGTACGAAGACGCCGATTTCGGCTTCTACACCGGGGCGATTATCGGTGACTATATCTGGCAGGACACGAACGGCGACGGATACCCCGATGCAGGCGAGCCGGGAATCGCCAACGTGACTGTCACGCTCCTGCGTGACGCGGACGGCGACGGCACGTATGAGACCACGGTAGGCACGGCCGATACCGACGCCAATGGCTACTACGAATTCACCGGCCTACCCGGCGGTTACTACCGCGTGGTGGTTGATGAGGCCAACGATATCCCCGCGGGCTACACACAAACCTACGATCCAGACGAGCGTCCACCCTGTACGGCTACCAACAGTGACTACCCTGAGGATTACCCAGCTAACAAATGTGATGGGCAATCTGGCTCCGATCTCTACAGCACCACCACGAACGACAGCGTCATTCGCCTCTATCCGGGGCAGGTGGACCGCAGTCGCGACTTTGGCTACCAGCCCACCCTATATCTGGGCGATACGGTATGGATCGACGGCGATAACGATGGTGTGCGCGGCGCGGAAGAGGCGGGCATACCCGGTGTGACTGTGGAGCTGCACTGTATCAGTGGCAGCTGCACGGCCGGCTTGGTGGACACAACCACCACCGACATCGACGGTATTTACGGCTTCGGTGGCACGACCGGCGATCTGCCGGACGGTGACTACGAGATTCGCGTCACCGGTACCATTCCCACCGGCTTGAGTCAGAGCTACGATCCCGATGGGACAATAGATGCCGTCACATCGGTTACCATTTCAGGTGGTGCCGTTACCGCCGTCGGCAGCTGCACCACGGGGACGTGCAACCTTGAAGGTGACTTCGGTTACCGCTATACAGGCACGAACAGCGTCAGCGGTACCATTTTCCATGACGACGATACAGACGGTGTCTATGAACCCAGCGCTGGGGAGACGACGACCTATGAGAATGTAACTATCTATCTCTACCGTATGGACCCAGGGACCGATGGGGTCTGTAACACTGCTGACGATACTGTGGATTCCTACGTAGGCAGTACGACCACAGCCGATGGCACCGGTCTCGATCCAAAGGGATACTATGCATTCACCGGTTTGGCTGCCGGCTGCTATACCGTTTCTTACAACGAGGATGCGCCGAACTTGGCCGGCACCCAACCTACCCCTCTCGCCACACCCATAACCTACCGGACGGTCAGTGTCAGCGGTACGGTTACCGATCAGGACTTTGGTGTTATCTCTGTCGCTGACTTTGGCGACTTACCGGATGAGTACAACACAACATTGGCAGCCAGCGGGCCACGTCACCAACGCCCCGATGGTGGCTACACCGTCTATCTGGGGGACACTGTGGCTCCTGACGAAGATCCCAATGGTACGGCAAGCTCGGATGCCACGGGAGATGATACAACCGGCGGCGACGACGAGGACGGTGTTCAACTCAACGGTTTCTGGACGGCCGGGACCGACGGAGGTCCCATCCGTGTCACCGCCACCTGTCCCACTACCTGTTATCTAAGTGCGTGGATTGACTGGGACCAGGACGGTAGTTTCGCCGAGAGTGGTGATAACATCTTCCTGGATCAAGCGATCGTCGATGGGGTCAATGATTTGACGTTTGATATCCCGAGTGGCGAAACCTTCGGCTCATCAGAATTATACAATGCCCGTTTCCGCATCTACGAAACCAGCACCGATGGTCTGGCCCAATCGACCGGTTTGGTGCTCAACGGTGAGGTGGAAGACTATCAGTGGACGTCCGCAGAGACCACGCCTGTCACGCTCGCCTACTTCCGCGCGCAGCGCGATGGCGCAGACGTGACCTTTGAGTGGTCCACGGCTACCGAGTTGGGGAACCTAGGTTTCAACCTCTACGTAGAGGGGGCTGACGGTCGCCAGCTCTTGAATGAGGAGCCCATTCCCTCCCTCGTGATCGACTCAGTGGAACCGCAGCACTATCAATTTAGCCAGGTGACCGCCGGTAACCGCTTCTACCTTGAAGATATCTCGATCTGGGGGGAGAGCACCTTCCACGGTCCGTTCCAACTGGGGCGTCCCTACGGCGCTCCACCTCAAGCCGATCCAATCAACTGGGAGGTGATACGGGAACAGCAGCAGCAGGCGGTAGCTTCCCACCAGCAGGCATGGCCTCACCGCAACTACCCGTCCATGCGTATCCTCGTCGATGAAGACGGGATCTACCGGCTCTCCATCGCGGCACTCCGTGAGGCGGGCTTGGATCTGGTGCGCGTCCCTGTCAACCAGATCAGCCTCTGGAGCCAGGGGCAACCCGTTCCCTTCTATACACCCGCTAAGGGTCTCTTCAAAGATGGCGATTATCTTGAATTTGTGGGGCGTGGTCTGAACACGCTCTATACGGGCACCAACGTCTACGTCATCCAGGTTGGAGAGAACAGCCGTCGTATCACTGTAGATCGTAGCCCGATCGATCGCCGGGCCGATCCGGTTGCCTACTACCTGGAAACGACGACGGTAGATGATAATCGCCTCTATAGTGCGTCCACACCGCATGACGACCCCTGGTCGGCTGCTATTCTACGCGTCGGACGTTACGGACGGTCGTATAACTATCCGCTGACGCTGGATGCATACGTGCCAGACGCACCCCCAAACCTCTCACTCCGTCTCTGGGGCGCAAGCAGTTGGCCAGATGTGGTGGATGATCACCATCTCATCGTCCAGGTAAACGGTACAACCATCGCCGATGAGCGCTTTGATGGTGTGACCTCCTACACGCTTGACACGGCGTTACCAGACGTTGAGCTTTCGGAAGGTAATAACACCCTGACCCTCCGCGTAGCCGGTGATACCGGCGCCCGGTTGGACCAACTGGTTCTTGACCGCTACAGCATCACCTATCCGCGTGCGTTTGTGGCGCGTGAGGGGACGCTGACGTTCACGGCCTCCGGGTCTGTTTTTGAGGTGAGCAATCTACCCTCTGATGAGATCACCGTCTACCGGGTTGGGGAGAACGATGTGGCGCGGCTTGAGCGCATCACCGTGCAACGTGAAGGTCAGAGCCACACGGCGCGCTTTGCTGGTAGTTCTGAGGAGGCTACCTACTATGTCGTCTCCGATGAAACAATCCATACGCCAGCCATCGAACCGGCGCCCCCCTCCGTCGATATTATGTCCGGCGATGCTCAGTACCTGATCATCGCTCATCCCAGCTTCATCAGTGGCCTGGAACCGCTTGTGGCCTACCATGAAGGGCATGGCCTCCAGGTGCGGGTTGTCAGTGTTGATAGCGTTTATGCGGAGTTCAGCGAGGGTATCTTCGATCCCCAGGCTATCAAGACCTACATTGCCTACGCCGCTGCCAACATGGGCACAGAATACATCTTGCTCGTTGGTGGGGACAGTTATGACTACCGCGACTATCTGGGCCTTGGCAGTCTCAGCTTCATTCCTACCCTCTATACAGAGACCGTCGCTGGAAATGTTCGCTTTGCGCCCGCCGACGCGCTCTATGCAGACGTAGACGCGAATCGCATACCAGATCTGCCGATTGGCCGTTTCCCGGTCCGCACGCAGGACGAATTGGCGTTGATGGTGGACAAAACACTGGCTTACGCCGCTCGCACCGACACTAACACAGCCGTGTTTGCTGCTGATAAGGGTTTTGTGGCGGATAGTAGGGCTTTCGTAAATAGTCTGTCAGGGGCGTGGCAGGTGGAAGAAGCCTACCTTGATTGGAGTAGCCGGAGTGAAGCACGGCAAACACTGCTACAAGCCTTGAACGAGGGCCCGGCCATGGCCAGTTACGTCGGCCACTCTGGGGCCACCCTCTGGTCCTTTGATCGTCTTTTCACTACCCAGGATGCAGCGGGGCTCTCCAATCATGGCAAGCCCTCCGTTGTTACCCAGTGGGGTTGCTGGAACACATACTACGTCTCACCTTACAATAATACTCTGGCCCACAGCCTCTTACTCTCTGGTGACCAAGGCGCGGTCGCCGTACTTGGCGCCTCCACTTTGACGCTCTCTTCCTCGGAGCGGGCCCTCGGTACACGGATGATGCCTCTTCTCACCCATTCAGAAATGCCCATGGGGCTCGCGATCCAGCAGGCGAAGGCCGATCTTGCAACTACAAACCCAGAATTCGACGACGTTCTCCTCGGCTGGACGCTCCTCGGGGACCCGACTCTGGTGGTAGCAAAGTAAGTTCGAAAAGGAGCCTTGATACTATGGGGGCAGAATTCAAACGCTGCCCCCATGTTCCCCTATGAGTGCTATCATTGGTATTTTTAGGCGGGATGGCCAACCGGTGCCTCCCGAGGAGATCAAAGTGATGTTGGCTGCTGCACCTCACCGTGCGGTTGATGGTGAAGCCGTACAATATCTGAACCAGGTGGCTCTGGCACACCAGCATTTCTGGATCACCCCCGAAGAAAGGGGCGAGCGCCAACCTCTGGTTGATGATTCCGGTTGTCTGCAGATCACTGCCGACGTGCGCCTGGATAACCGGCGTGAGCTTATCCAAGCTTTGTCTGTGTCTGGGTCAAAAACTATCAGTGATGCCATGCTGATCCTGCTCGCCTATCAGAGATGGGGCACAAACTGTGTAGAACATTTGTTAGGCGACTTTGCTTTTGTTATCTGGGACGTGCGGCAGAAGCATCTCTTTGCGGCACGGGACCCACTGGGTGTGCGTGATCTCTGTTACTATGTAGATCGCGATATATGTCTTCTGGCCTCAGAAGTCAACCAGATTCTTGCGCATCCAGCTGTGCCAAAGCGGATCAATGAAAGGCGGGTGGTTCAATATCTAAATGTGACGTGGCATGGAGATAAAGAGACCTTCTTCGAGGACGTCTTCTTTTGTCCACCGGCTCACTGTCTGCTTGTGACAGAGGATAACGTGCAGACGTGGCGGTATTGGGACGTCGATCCAACCCAGCAGATTCACTACCACGATGTGCAGGCGTATGCAGAACACTTCCTGACCTTGTTACGCCAGGCGGTGCGCGACCGGTTGCGGACCACAGATCCAGTGGGTATTTCGCTTAGCGGCGGGCTGGATTCGACCTCGGTTGCGGCTATAGCGGCCCCTATGCTTTCCGGCCATCTTCACGCCTTCTCCTACGTCTTTGACCGTTTAGAAGCGCTTGACGAACGTGCTTATATCCAACCGCTGGTGGCTCAGTATGACATAGATGCTCACTATCTCAACGGTGACAACTGCTGGCCTCTCTCTAACTTCGAGCATTGGCCCGTGCACCAGGACTTCATCTACCACGATTGTTATGCCTGGCTTCCCTTGAAAGTGATGGAAGCAGCCAGCGCCAGCGGTTGTCGTGTTCTGCTCAGTGGTGTCTTTGGTGATCAGTTGTTTCTGGGGGGGCGTTTCTGGGCTGCTGATATGCTCGAACAAGGGCAATTGAAAGCATTATTGCGTACCATTATCACCAGGTGGGGAGATATCAATATCCGGGGGGATCTTTACCAGCGAGGCTTCACCGTGCTTGCCCCTCCGTCTGTAAAACGTCTATACCGGCATCTCCGTCCTGTTAAGTCCCAGGTGATCAATACAGGCCTGCACCCCCGCCTCCACGAGATGATAAATCCGGATGGAGAAGAGACAGAACCGGATTGGTATGCGGACGCGTGCTACAGCCAGATTGCGCGCCATAGGACGCTCATCGAACCGCGCCTGCCGCAGGGTGCCTCGACTGCGCGTCAAGAGTTCAATGTGCGCGGTCTGGAGCGGCTGGACCCGTTCTGGGACCGACGTCTGGTGGAGTTCGTCATGGCGCTTCCGGCTGATATCCTTGGACTCCCCGGAAATCCCAAGCGGCTATTGCGCGAAGCCATGCGCGGCCTCCTGCCGGAGCAGGTACGCACCCGTACCGCCAAGACAAGTTTCTATCCTCTTTTCCAAGAGGGGCTGCTTGAGCACGAGCGGGAAAGAGTAGATGCTCTTACGACAGGTTCCCCGGAAATTGTCCGCTGTAATTATACAACGGCTTCATGGTTGGCCGAGGAAGTGGCTGCTGGGGCGAACTGGTCGCAACGTGGCATGTATTTGTGGTTGTTCCTGTGCTTGGAGCTCTGGTTACAACACTACTGGACATAACAACATATAATATATCTCTAAGGAAAGGAAATCATATGTCAGCTCTAAAAGAAGTCAGAACCCAAGAGAAAGTAGATGAAAAGCAGGAGAAAAAACCATATAGGAGCCCTCAGCTTTACGTGCCGGGCAATCTTCGTGATCTCACCCTTGGTGGTACCGGTATAAGTGAAGAAAGTGACGGAGGTGGTGCCACAATCTACGCATTCGACAACAATCCATAGAATGATCACACTATGGGCCCAACAATCCGCTGTTACTCTCACTCATCTTTATCTCATCGTCAACCGTTCGTTACTGAGCGACCTTTCCTTTCCTGAACTAGCTGTATTTTCTTCAGGACAGATAGTGCTCTCCTCTGACGGTCTCCTTCCCTCTGAAACAGGAGGGAGCCTTGTCTACAAGGGTCGGGGGCTGTTGGGTGCCAAGCTGCGCGAGGTGACCAGCTGGGCAAGTCCTGGCGGGTACCGGATAGAAATAGAGGGTATAGGCCACTTCTCTGTCACCGATGATGGACAGCACATTATTGCTAGTGGCCTGCATCTGCCGATTTCACCACTGCTCTTGACCGAAGCTGCCCTAGGCCCTTGCCTGATCCTGGCGCTGGCTCTTCAGGGTACCTTTACCCTCCACGCCAGCGCTGCCCTCGACCCTGCCGGCAATCTTCTCCTCTTCGCGGGCGAGTCGGGGCGCGGTAAGTCCACGCTAGCCCGCTACCTGGGCCAACAACCCGGCTGGCGGCGCGTCGCCGACGACATCCTCCCGGTCGAGCTGGAAGCGGCTCAACTGATGGCCCTCCCCCACTTCCCTCAGCTCAAGATCTCCCCCGACCGGCAGCCGGCTGTGGGCCTGCCCCAGCGCCTGCCGATCAGTGCCCTTTATGTGTTGGGTGAGCCTGCTGCTGACGTATGCGTCGAACCACTTTCGCCGCTGGAGGGCGCGCTTGCCCTCGTCCGCCACACCGTCGCATCGCGCCTCTTTGCTCGTCCGTTGCTTACTCGCCACATGGCATTTGTCCAGACGGCGGCACTCAAGCTTCCCGTCCGGCGCCTTCACTATCCCCACCGTCATAACGCTCTTCCCGTTGTTCAGGACGCCCTTGTTGCTGGTAATCGGGAGCGAATGGGGCGCCTCGATGAAGACGAAGTCTAACGAGGCTATAGTAAATCTGGGATCTCGTAGGGTGGGGTCATGAGCCGCTCCAGATAGGCGCGATCCACGCGCCGTTGTGCCTGGATGGCGCGGCGTTTGCGCCTCATTTTGGGGATTCCGAGGACGCCCGCTACCAGACCCCGCAACGTGGCGCGCGCCGCTTCGCCCCGCCAGGCGACCAGCGCCTCACGTGCAATCCACCATTGTGCTGCCATAACCCTCCTCCGGTGGCGGCTCCAGAGATCGGCAGGGTAGTTCTTCGTCAATGTCCAGATGCGGTTCCGGGCATCGTGGAAGGAGGCAGTGACGCCCCCGCCTGAAGCCTTAAGTTTGTGGTAGACAACCGCTTCGGGCACGTAGAGGCAGCGCCAACCGGCGAGCTGGGCTCGCCACGCCAGATCCACGTCCTCGAAGGAGAAGAAAAAATCGTCGTCGAGGAGACCCAGCTGCTGGAGCATGGCGCTACGGTAGGCGGCGCTACCACCGCAGGCACTGAAGACGTAGGCCGGATGCTGGTATTGGCCCTCGTCCTGCTGCCAGACGCCTCGGTTGTGGGCCAACCCATCGAGAGTGACGTAATCCCCCGCCGTGTGGAAGATGTCCCGTCGGTCGAACAGGAGCATCTTAGAGGCGACGAGTCCCACCTCGGGGTGCTCATCAAGGGCGACGGCGACATGCTCCAACCAGCCGGGATGGGCTTCAGTGTCGTTGTTAAGGAGTACCTGAATCTCGCCCTGCGCAGCGCGCAACCCCACGTTGCAGGCGCCGGTAAAACCACGATTTTCCTCCAGGGCCAACACCCGGACCTCTGGATAACGCGCCAGCACGTCGAGGGAGGTGTCGCTGGAGGCGTTATCAACCACAATTATCTCGACGTCGGCGTGGGATTGTGCCCGCAGACTGTCGAGACAGGTAGGCAGGTGAGAGGCACCATTCCAATTCGGAATGATGATGGAGACGGGAAGTGTCGACATGGGTCTACCTCGGGCACTCGGAGGCCAGCTCACTGCCCCCTTGAAGAGCGATCGTACCCGGTTCTAGCGAGAAAATCCTCCAACGCCTCCTGCCACG
>JBNGDR010000003.1:0-26080 GCA_049975685.1 Anaerolineae bacterium | reverse complement strand
AGGGGTTGTAGTCCTTGAATTCTGGCGTAGATGAGCAAGCCCAGGGCTCCGCCGATGATGGCTCCGAAGATACCCAGGCCTCCCTGCCAGATGTAGAAGATCTCCAGCGGGTTCTGCTTGTAGTACTCCCAGCCGATGAGTCCGCCTTCAGGTGAGGAGAAGACGTGGTACAGACGTGCGCCGATGACGGCAGCGATGACGACGTAGAGTAACATATCCCAGATGTACTCGGGATCCTTGCCGTCGTTCTTTGCCAGATACGAAGCGCTGATGGCGCCCAGCATGATGCCCGTCACAATGAGCAGTCCGTACCAGTGGATGGCAAAGGGACCGATTGTGACCAGAATGGGATCGACGGGTGGTTGCATAGATTACTCCTCCTGTCTTGAGATTAAGTTTTCCAGAATGTTTTTTGATTCGTTCTATTCCCAGCCAAAGCGTGAGGAGAGTAACTCTCTGGTCTCCTCAAAAAACTCGTTGATGTAGGGATATACAACGCCGATGGAGGCCAATCCGAACAAGGCCCCTGTCACAGTTCGCAAGAAGGGCGTCGTTTCGTGCGCTGCTATCCAGTCTGGGGTGAGAAAGTCCAGCACTGTGCCCAGACGTTGCAGGAAGTCCGTGCTCGATTGCATGGCCGGGATGACTTGTTTGTTGAGCCACGCAACGACGTGGGTCAGTAGCTGGTATCCCCCGTCCAACCCCATGGGCAGAATACCCACAAGAAGATAGGCGCGCATGGAGAGTGGTGGGATCTCCCAACGTTTTCGCAGCGCTACGTAGGCCAATCCGCCCAGCAACATGGAGCCGTAGATGGCGACGTCGCGCTGGCAGTAGGCTACCTTGTAGCCCAATGTTGCGTTTCCGGTGAAGTTGCTTAGCTGGTGTAACTCCTCCGCCAGCAACACTCCATCAGGGCGATAGGCTGCCTGTGCCCCGAACAGGAACCACGATCGGATGGGATACTGATGGCAGAAAGGCGCGTAGATGTTGTAAATTACCCTACCTGCGGTCTCGTACCCGTAATTCATGAGCACGGGCGCCAGGAAGGCACCGAAGACGTAGAGCCCCACAAGTACGTTAAAGAACGCCAGCCAGTGTTTGGAGAGCCAAAAAACCATCCGGTTGGCCCGTACCGCAGCCCGCTGCTTGTCGAGCGCGGGTGCTTCTTCTGGTTCCCGTTCCTGGATACGGCGGTGAGCCTCCGCCAGTATCTCCTCCGTGGTGGGCTGTTCGCCCTCGTCCTGGCGGATTTCGATCTTTTCCCGAAGTTGCTCCTTCATAGGCCCAGATCCCAGCCGATACCTTGCGATTCCAGCCATGCGCCCACGTTGGTAAAGCTATCCGTCAGCACGATGATGCCCACAATAATGAGGAGCACCCCGGTGACTTTCTGGATGATAGGCAGGTAGCGCCCGATGCGGTTGAGTACCTGACTCAACTGATCCACGAGCAGTGCCGCCAGGATGAAGGGCAAACCCACACCCGCTGAATAGGCGGTCAACAGAAAGGCGCCCTGTGCGGCGGTACTATCCTGGGCGCTCAGTAAGAGTATGGAGGTAAGCGCCGGTCCGACACAGGGTGTCCAACCGGCCGCAAAGACCATACCGATGAGAAAGGAGGAAAGAAATCCCCATTCCCGCTTGCCCCGCCATTCCAGTTTCGCCTCTTGGTAGAGGAAGGGCACACGCAGCAGCCCCACCAATGCCAATCCAAAGAAGATGATGAGCACCCCGCCCACGTATCGCAGGAGAGGCCCTCGAATAAGTGCCCCTAGCGAGCCCGCTACCGTTCCAAGAATCACAAAGACGATAGTGAAACCCAGGACGAAGGAGACGGCGTGTGTCACAATGTACAATCGTTCTTTGTTGGTTCTTCCTGTGTCCGGCTTGGTAATCGCGTAACCGCTCATGTAACCCAGGTATGCTGGTACCAGAGGCAGCACGCAGGGGGCGAGAAACGATGCTAACCCGGCAAGAAAGGCCAGTCCCACATTAACTTCGACGTTGAACACGATTCTTAACTCCCCAAGATATCATAGGGTTCCAAGTCATGAATCACGTGGACCCCTAGGTTTTTTCATCAAATCGTCACGCAAATTATACCACGCGGAGGTCCTAAAACAAGCAGGGGCGCGTTCAGGCGCCCCTGCTTGAGATCCCGATGGTCAAGAACTATGACTGGTTGATTCAATCCTCATCGTGCTCGTAGCGGAGGATGGGATTCCGCGCTGCCTGCACCTCATCCAGCCGGCGGACCGGCGCATTGTGCGGTGCTTCGTGCAGTAGATCGGGCTCGGACTTGGCTTCCTCGGCGATCTTGAGCAGCGCGTCGGCGTAGTTGTCGATCGACTGTTTGCTCTCCGTCTCCGTAGGTTCGATCATCAGTGCTTCATGCACGATGAGGGGAAAGTAGTAGGTAGGAGGGTGGACGCCGTAATCGATGAGGCGTTTGGCGATATCCAGGGCCTTGACGTCTGGCGCGTCTTCAAAGTGGCCCTCAACGACGAACTCGTGCTTGCAGATACGGTCGTAGGGCAACGGATAGACGTGCTTGATCCGGCTCAACAGGTAGTTAGCGTTGAGTACGGCATGCTCCGCCACCTCTCGCATGCCCTCCTGCCCCAACATCCGCATGTAGGTGTAAGCGCGGACGTGCATCCCAAAGTGGCCCCAGAAGGCTTTCACGGGCCCGATGCTCTTGGGCGGGACGTGGAAGGTGAAGTAGGGGATGAACTCATCGCCTACCTCCTCATCCTTTACAATGATGGGGCCGGGAAGGTAATCGACCAGGTGTTCGGCCACACCCACCGGACCACTGCCCGGTCCACCGCCGCCGTGCGGGGTGCTGAAGGTCTTGTGCAGGTTATAGTGCATGACGTCGATGCCGATGTCACCCGGGCGCATGACGCCGATGAGGGCGTTCATGTTGGCGCCGTCACCGTAGACCAGACCACCGCAGCTGTGCACCCGCTCGATGACCTGCTCCAGTCCCTCTTCGTAGAGGCCTAGCGTGTTGGGGTTCGTGATCATCAGACCGACCACGCGATCGCAGATCTGCTCCTCCAGTGCCTCCAGGTCAACGTTGCCCCGTTCGTCCGAAGGGATCTGCACGACGCGCAGTCCGCTCATACTCGTGGAAGCGGGGTTCGTCCCGTGGGCTGAGTCAGGAACCAGGATGGTGTCTCGTTGTGTCTCTCCGCGCTCCATGTGGTACTTGCGCATGATGAGCACGCCTGTCAGTTCACCCTGGGCCCCGGCCGCTGGCTGTAACGTCACCGCAGCGAAACCACCGATCTTCTTGAGGTATTCCTGCAGGTTGTACATGAGATAGAGGGCGCCCTGGACCGTCTCTTCGGGTTGCAAAGGGTGGATCCCCGCGAACCCGGGCAGGCGGGCGGCCACCTCGTTGATCCTGGGATTGTACTTCATGGTGCAGGAGCCCAGGGGATACATCCCCTTGTCGATGGCGTAGTTCAACTGCGAGAGGTGGAGGAAGTGGCGCACCACATCCAGTTCGCTTACCTCGGGCAGAGGCAGGTCGTCGCGCAGCAGCTCTGTGGGTAGTTCGCTGGGTGGAACGTCCAGCTTTGGAAGGCGAGTCCCTTCTCGTCCCGGTGATGATAGTTTGTAGATCAGGGGTTCAGCCATGGTGCTCTCCAATCGTGGACGCCGCAAATTCCGCCAGCGCGTCCACCAGGTCGTCGATCTCCTCACGCGCGTTAACCTCGGTGACGGCAACGAGCATCTGGTTCTCCCGTCGGGGATAATCCCTGCTCAAATCGTAGCCGCCGACGATGTCGATCTCGTAGTCGTTGAGCAGGAAGTCGTTCACCTCGTGTACCGGCGCGGGGCACTCAACGACGAATTCATTGAAGAAGGGCTTCGCGTTGAGAACGTGGTAACCTTCGAGCGCGTCGATCTCTCGAGCGGCGTAGTGCGCCTTGTGATAGTTCAACTCGGCGATCTTGCGCAGCCCCTGTTTGCCCAGTGCCGCGAGGTAGACTGTCGCTGCCAGGGCCATCAATCCCTGGTTGGTGCAGATGTTGGAGGTGGCTCGCTCGCGGCGGATGTGCTGCTCGCGTGTGGTGAGCGTCAGGACATAGCCTCGACGTCCCTCTATATCCATGGTCTCACCAGCAAGGCGTCCGGCCAGCTGGCGCAGGTACTTCGACCTGGTAGCGTAGAAGCCGAGGTAGGGGCCACCGAAGTTGAGTCCCAGTCCTAGTGGCTGGCCCTCGCCCATAACAATGTGGGCGCCCTGGTCGCCCGGTGGTGTGAAGAGTCCCAGGCTCAGCGGGTTGGTGGCGACAGCAACGAGAGTTTTCTTATCGCGAGCGCGCACCCTCTCGACCACGTCCGCCACGTCCTCCAGCTCCCCGAAGAAATTGGGGCTCTGGATGACCAGACAGGCCGTCTCGTCGTCGACCATCTCGATGAGATCGCCCAGAGAGCGGGTGAGATCATCGTCGCCGACAATCTCCATGTCCATACCCTGCATGTAAGTGCGCACAGCGGCGCGGTACATGGGGTGGACCGTTGGAGCCAGGACGATCTTATGACGCCTCAGCCGGAAGACATTGATAGCCTGGATCACAGCCTCGGCCGTGGCCGTCGCTCCGTCGTAATGGCTGGCGTTGGCTACGTCCATGGCTGTTAAATCGCAGATGAGGCTCTGGTATTCGAAGATGGCCTGTAACGTCCCCTGGCTGACTTCGGCCTGATAAGGGGTGTAGGCAGTGTAGAATTCGCCCCGGCTGATAACGGAATCTACCACGCTGGGGACCCAATGGCGATAGGCTCCCGCTCCCAGGAAACAGGGTACATCGTAGGCGTTGAGATTGGCGTCTGAGAGCTCGCCCAGCTCCTGTCGAATCTCCATTTCGGAGACGGGATCGGGGAGTCCCAGATCGGGATAACGAAACTTCTCGGGAACGTCCTGGAAGAGGTCGCTCAGGCGTCCTACGCCGATGGCGTTCAACATCTCCCGACGTTCCTTGTCGGTATGAGGTACGTAGACCATGCAATCTCCTTTAAGAGTCGGGTAGTCGGGTCGTCAGATAGTCGAGTTGTCAGATAGTCTCGTAGTCAAAGGCGAAGTTGTCTTCCAGACCGCAAGACCAGGGACTATAAGACTAACGACTACCCGACTAAGGACTATCGGACTACCCGACTAGGGACTACCGAACTAAGCCTGCTCTTCCTCGACCACCTCTTTGTAGGCGGCCACTTCAAGCAGATCTTCCCACTCGCTCTCATCGCTGGCCTTGATCTTGACCAGCCAGCCGTCCCCAAAGGGGTCCGAGTTGATGAGTTCGGGTTCATCTTCCAGATCCTCGTTCACCTCGACTACCTCTCCACTCAGCGGAGCGTAGACGTCACCGGCGGCCTTCACCGATTCCACGACGACGAATTGATCGCCCTGGGAGATAGCGTCGCCTACCTCGGGTAGCTCCACGTAGACGATATCGCCCAGCTGGCTCTGTGCATAATCACTGATACCAATGACGAAAAGATCGTCCTCCTCACGAGCCCACTCGTGGGTTTCTGCATAACGTGCCTCTGAATTGAAATCCATGATTCTACTCCTTGTTTGAGTTAAGATTTAGGTTGACAAAGTACGTATGAAGTGCTGCTAGACTCATTATAGCATTGGCAAAACAAAAGGTGAAACGTAGCATCAGAGATCTGCGCCTATCCGGTGACGACCTCACGCACGGCTTCGATAGCCCGCTCCACGTTGGCGTCGTCGATCCAGTAGTGGGTCACGGCACGGAAATTACGCTCATCCCGTGCCAGAATGAGGACACCCCGCGCCTTTAGCGCCTCTTCTACCTGCGGCGCACTCAGGGCAACGTCCTCGGTCAGCCCGAAGTAGAGAATGTTGGTGGTGACAGGGTAGATCTCGATGCCGTGGATGTCCGCAAGCCCCTCGGCCAGGCGGTGGGCGCGCGCGTGATCCTCCGCCAGCCGCTCTGTCATCTCTTCCAGGGCCACGATGCCCGCCGCCGCGATGATCCCTGCCTGACGCATGCCGCCGCCCAGCACCTTGCGCGCCCGACGGGCCTTCGTGATGAAGCCGGTATCGCCGCAGATGATGGAGCCCACAGGTGCGCAAAGTCCCTTGGAGAGGCAGAAGGTCACGGAATCGACCTCTTTCACAAGTTCGCGGACCTCCACATCCAGCGCCGTCGCGGCGTTGAAGAGACGGGCTCCGTCTACGTGGACTCTCAGCCCACGGCTGTGGGCCAGATCCGCTACCTGTTTGATGTATTCGACGGTAAGCGGGGTGCCGTAGCAGGTGTTATGTGTGTTTTCCAGGCAGACGAGGCGCGTGCGAGGGAAGTGGGCGTCGTCCGGCCGAATGGCCGACTCGATATCCTCCAGGCGCAGCGTTCCGTCCGGTTGATTGGGCAGCGTGTGGGGCATGATACCACCCAGGGCGGCCATCCCCCCCTGCTCGTAGAGGAAGGTATGACTCAGATGGCCCAGGATAACCTCGTCGCCCCTCCCGCAGTGGGCCAACAGAGCCGCCAGGTTACCCATGGTGCCGCTGGGCACGAAGAGGGCCGCCTCCTTGCCCAGCCGCGCCGCTGCCAGCGCCTCCAAGCGGTTGATGGTGGGGTCTTCTCCGTAGACGTCGTCGCCCACCTCCGCGCGGGCCATCGCCTCACGCATCGCGGGCGTTGGTCTGGTGACGGTATCGCTTCTGAGATCGACGGTTTTGCTCATAGTATCTCCTCTTATTTCGACTTGTCTTCTTTCCTTCTTTCGTCAGAGACCCCGACGACATTAAGCTTCGGTGCAGCCACTGTGATACCCTTGGTGGTTTCAAACGCCTCCAGAATCCGTCGACTGACGTCGCTTCTGAAGGCACGGCGGATGTCCGTGTGGACCGGGTAGATGAGATCCAGCTCTACCCAATTCTCCGTCAGCTGGACAAAAGTGCGGGGTTCCAGCGGCGTTTGCTTCAGGGCGATGTTGTACCGGCTCCTCCGGTATTGACCTTCGGCATCCGGTAGGAGCTCGCGGTAGCGGGGATGTCTCTCTACGGCTTCTTTCATGATCTCCAGCGCCCCCTTCCAGTCCGAATCGTAGGTTACGGGAATCTGCACTTCGTCCCAGATGAAATGCAGGTTCCGCGAGTAGTTGAAAAGGGGTTGTTTGAAGATGAAGGCATTGGAGACGGTCACCAGCCGACCCGTGCTGGTGTCGGCGTGGAGCCAGTTGCCGATCTCCATAAGCGTCGTGCGGAGCACGCCGATGTCCACCACGTCGCCCCGAATGCCCCCTACCTCGATGCGGTCTCCGATGGCGAAGTGTTGCCCGGTGATAATGGTTAGCCAACCCGCGATGCTGCCGATCACCTCCTGGAGGGCAAAGGTAAGCCCTGCGCCGATGAGACCCAGGGTGAGTGTGAGGTTCCCCAGATGCTCCAACCAGATGGCCGCCAGCACCAGGATGACGACGAAGGTGAAGGCGTAGTTGACCAGTTTTCGCAGCTGGTAGAGGTGGGGACTGGCTCGTGGCACGATGGGGGCCACGGTATGCAGGAGCAAACGCCGCACACCGAACTGGAGTACCAGTACGACGAGGCTGAGGATGATCTTCTGGTAGAGCGGATTGCTCCAGATGGCATTCATCTGATCCAGCATCTGCAAAAGTTACGCGCGGGATGAGCTTTGGCGCGCGCCGAGGAATCCGACGCGTTCAGTCCCCGAAGCTCGTCCCTACCATCCGCGCGCTCTCGATCCAGGGGTGATCCGGCGGCACAACTTTGCGATTCCCCGCGACCTCTTCCAGTGGCACGGGTACGCACGCCTCACCACGTACTGCCACCATCACGCCGTACTCTCCGCGCCGGATGAGGCCAGCGCAGGCGGTGCCCAGCCGTGTTGCCAGGAGCCGATCGGTGGGGCTGGGGCTGCCGCCACGCTGGAGGTGGCCCAACGATGTCAATCGTGATTCCAGTCCCGTCAGATCTTCCAGCTGGCGGGCTAGTCGTATGCTCACGTTGCTGGTACGTTCGCGCTCCAAACGCTTGTACTGCTTTTTGGCCTTCTTCGCTTTTTTCTTCTTATCCTTCTTCTTGGCGGCCTTGATCGCCTTCCTGGCTTCTTCCAGTGCTTCCGCGTCCGCCTTTGAGATAGCGCCTTCTGCCATGGCGATGATGCTGAAGCGCTTGCCGCTGTAGCTGCGACGAAGTACCGCGTCCGCGACCCGCTCGATGTTGTAGGGAATCTCGGGGATGAGGATGACATCGGCACCGCCCGCAATACCCGCGCCCAGTGCCAGCCATCCCGTGTTGTGCCCCATGATTTCCACGACGATGACCCGGTGGTGGCTCTCTGCCGTGCTGTGCAATCGATCGATGGCTTCAGTGGCGATGGCCATGGCGGTGTCGAAACCGAAGGTCACGTCCGTGCCCCAGACGTCGTTGTCGATGGTCTTGGGTAACGTGATGACATTGAGGCCTTTCTCCATGAGGTGACGGGCATTCTTCTGCGTCCCCCCGCCGCCCAGACAGACTAATCCGTCGAGGTGCTGCTTCTCGTAGTTGGCGACGGCAAGGGCTGTCATGTCCATCTTACCCAGCTCACCCGCTGGCATCTTGTGCGGCTTGTCTCGGCTGGTGCCCAGGATGGTCCCACCCAATGTGAGTATGCCGGATAGCGTCCCTGAATCTAAGCGCTTGAAGCGATTTTCTACCAGTCCACGGAAGCCGTCGAGATAGCCGATGACCTGGTAGTCCAGTGAGTGAGCGGCCTTGCCAACGCCCCGAATGGCAGCATTCAGGCCGGGACAATCGCCGCCCGACGTTAATATACCGATGACCTTGCGTGTCATGTGATCCTCCTGGCTAACTGCTCACCGATCTCTACTCCCACAATTGTAGGCGGATGCGGCATAAACGCAAAAAACCCCCGGTCGTAGACCGGGGGTCTAATGCCGAAGGTGGGAGTCGAACCCACATGGGCGTAAAGCCCACTGCGCCCTGAACGCAGCGCGTCTGCCAATTCCGCCACTTCGGCTTGTTCGTGTATTGTTGTGTGTTTTGTTAGCCCGAACGTTGCTGATTTTACCGCACCTTGCGATTTTGTCAAGCCTCCGGCTGCGACTATAATACCTGTACGGGGCAGACATATCCCGCACGGGGTTCCCGAAAGTAGAAAGGTGCCACGCTCAGACGACGGGTTTCGACGCAAACGATCCCCGGTTGCTTCCCACTTCTCATCAGGGGATAGCGCGCCTCTATTGAGAGTGGCCCTTGTGCCCGATCCAGGTATCGGGAGAACGACTGGAGAGTGCTATGGACATTCAAAAGACAAAACGTGAAGAACAACGGGTGGATGAGCTCTTCAAGCGTATCCACCAATTGTTGGATCGAGGGGAAACTCGTAAGGCCCAGATCATCCTGCAGGCCTTGCTGCCGGTGGATCAGGCCGAGATCTTCAGTGATCTGCCCGACGACGAGCAGCTTCTCATTCTCCATGGCCTGGCTGTTGAAAGCATCGCGGACATACTGGAGAAGGTTGAGGACGCGGAGGTAGCGGAGATCGCCGGCCAGCTACCCCAGGAGCAGCTGGCGGATATCCTCGACGAGATGGAGCCCGACGAGGCGGCCGACCTGCTGGGAGACCTCCAGGCCGATCAGGTCCAGGACATCCTGGAGTTGATGGAGGACAAGGAGGAGATTCGACCTCTGCTTCTCCACCCCGACGAGACCGCCGGTGGCCTGATGACCTCGGAGTATCTCGTGCTGGGCCGCAACATGTGGGCCGAGCGGGCCCTGAAGGCCGTCAGCGATTGGGCGCCCGAGCAGGAGTACTTCTATTACTTTGTTGTAGATACTGTAGGGCGTCTGGCAGGGGTGGTCAATCTCTTCCAGCTCGTCAAGGCGAAGCCCCGCGCGGAGCTCCAGGAGTTCATGGATCGTGATCCCATCAGCGCCTCCGTTACGGCAGATCAGGAGGAGTGTGCCAAGCTGATGAGCCGCTACGACCTTACTGTCCTGCCCGTCATCGACGAACAGGATCGGTTGGTGGGTGTCATCACTATCGACGACGTGATCGACGTGCTGGAGGACGAGGCGACGGAGGACATCCAGCGGTTGGGCGGTGCCGAGCCCCTCGATAAGCCCTATCTGCGCACTTCAACCTGGGAAGTAGCTAAGAGTCGTATCGGCTGGTTACTTCTGCTTTTCGTCACCGGATTGATCACCACCAACGTGTTGAAGCTCTTCGAGGATACCCTCCAGCGCGTGGTGGCTCTCTCCTTTTTCATCCCCTTGCTCGTGGGCACCGGAGGTAACGCCGGATCGCAGACTACGGCAACCATCACCCGGGCGCTCGCTGTGGGGGATGTGGAGAAGAGGGATGCGCTCCGCGTGCTCTGGCACGAAGCACGGGTGGGGCTCCTCATGGGGCTGCTCGTCGCTGCCGCCGGTTTCTTGCGCGCCTGGGGGGGGCAGGGAAGTGTGGATCTGGGGCTGACCGTCGGGCTGGCTGTCGGTCTTATCGTCTTCTGGTCTACCTCGGTTGGCTCTCTGTTACCCATCGTCGCTCTACTTCTGGGTTTCGATCCCGCACTGGTCTCCGTCCCTTTGATGAGTACCCTGGTGGACGCGACGGGACTTTTCATCTACCTCACTGTCGCGAGGTGGATCCTTGGACTGTGATTGCCCTGATCCCTGTATTTTCAAAGGAGAGAGATGACCACAAGTTTCGAAGAGATACTTTCGTACCTCCGCAGGATTGGCGTGGGACCCATCTCCCAGGCCGCAGTGTATCCTGTGCGTAAGGCACTTGTAGAGGCGCGTTGGCCGGAGCCTGACCGTCCGCGCCGTGGATTGAACCTCTGGTATGCCTGGCGCCGCAGATTCCGCCATGCTTTCCCGGTCTGGCCGGGGCGCTGGTATGGTCTAGGAGACGTGAAGTCATTGGAAGTGATGCCCCGTGGCGCTTCGGTGCAGACGACCCACGGCACCCTGGATCTTACTCTATTCGCGCCCGATCTGGTGAGAGTTTGCTATCGCCCTCTCACGGGTGCTGCACCTGAACCCGTCCCCTACGCCATTGCCCGTCCTCTTGAGGCGTGGCCTTCTGTCGACTTCGAGCTCACTGAGACCGACGACGCCTTCTTCCTCAGCACTGGCGCACTCAACGTCGGTATCCTGCGCGAAGGTAGCCGGGTTTTCTTCGCCGACACCGAGGGGCGCTTGCTGCGCACCGATGTCGATGTGGCATGGGGGGGAGGGGGCGCCGTCTGTCATCGCACCGTCCTCAGGGAGGGGGAGCATCTCTTCGGTCTGGGTGAGCGGGCTACACCGGGGAACCGCCGGGGACGGACTCACCACCTCTGGAACCTTGACCCGGCGGGTTATGAAGCGGGCGGTGATCCCATCAACCTTAACATCCCTGTGTACGTGGGGTTGGTTCCACCCACCGATTCGGCGCTGGTGGCCAGCTATCTCGTCTTCTACGAGAATCCCTATTACGCCGAATTTGATCTGGGGAACCGGGTATCCAACGTGGCCCAGCATCATTTTGCGGGCGGCGAGCTCCGCTATTATTTCGCCGCCGGACCGGTGCCGGAGCTGCTGGAGCGTTACACTCAGCTGACGGGGTGTCACGACCTCCCTCCCCTCTGGATGTTGGGTTATCAACAATCCCGCTGGTCTTACGTCCCCGAAGCACGAATTCGCAAGCTCGCTCGCGATCTGCACGAACATCAGATCCCCTGCGATGTCATCCACCTGGATATCGACTACATGGATGGATTTCGCGTCTTCACCTGGGACGAGGAGGTGCTAGATCTTCCCCAACTCGCTGCCGATCTCCGGGAAGAGGACATCAAGCTGGTGACCATCATCGATCCCGGGGTCAAGAAGGACCCGGACTATGAGCTCTATCGCGAGGGCTGTGAGAATGACTACTTCTGCACCTTGCCCGACGGCAGAGTTTTCCACGGTCCTGTCTGGCCTGGTCTCTGCGCCTTCCCTGACTTTACTTCGCCCCGGACGCGCCGTTGGTGGGGGGAGTGGTATGGGAAGCTGCTCGATGCCGGGATCGCGGGTTTCTGGAACGACATGAACGAGCCCGCCATCTTCGCCGAACGGGGCGATCCCACGCTGCCCGGAACGGTGCGTCACGTGCTGGAGGGTCGCGGAGGCGATCACCGGGAAGCTCACAACCTCTACGGGATGCAGATGGTGCGGGCGGTCCGAGAGGGGCTTCTCCGCCACCGGCCCCACGAGCGACCGGCGCTCATCACCCGTTCAGGATGGGCCGGTGTCCAGCGTTACTCTGTTTCCTGGACGGCGGATAACCAGAGTTCCTGGGATTCCCTCCGTATCACTGTGCCGCAGGTCATCGGGCTGGGCCTCTCGGGGCTGGCCTTCACCGGACCCGACGTGGGTGGCTTCGAGGGCGAGGCCACCGGCGCGCTCTTCACGCGCTGGCTGCAGATGGCCGCCTTCATGCCCTTCTTCCGCGCTCACACCGCCGCTCACACCCCCGATCAGGAGCCCTGGTCCTACGGTGAGCCCTATCTCACCATCAACCGGCGCTTCATCCAGCTGCGCTACGAGCTTCTGCCCTACCTCTATACTGCCATTTGGCAGATGTCCCAATACGGTTGGCCCCTGGTTCGTCCTCTATGGTGGGGAGCTCAGCAGAACATCGATCTCTGGAAAGTGGACGACGCCTTCCTCTGCGGCGATGCACTTCTCGTGGCCCCTGTCGTCACGCCGGGTGCTACCCGGCGCGAGGTTCTCCTGCCGCCCGGTGCGTGGTACGATTTCTGGACCAACAGGATCTACGAGGGTGGAACGTCTCTGGAAGTGGTGGCCCCCCTGGAGATCATGCCCCTTTTCATCCGCGCCGGATCGGTCCTGCCGTTGGGCGAGATTGGTCCTACTGTGGAACGCCGCCCGGATAAATTCCTCCGTCTGGACGTCTATCCTCTCACCCGAGATGGTACCGCACTCTCCTGGCTCTACGAGGACAGAGGTGCGGGTATGGCCTACCGGGAGGGCGAACGCCGGATCAGCCGTTTCGTGTTGCAACGGACAGGAAAAGGGCTGGAGATTACCTGGGTCAAAGAAGGCGATTTTCACCCGCCCTACGAGCACATTGCTCTTACCCTTCATGGACTTGAACGGGTACCCCAGGAGATCCGGGTCGATGGCGAAGTCTTTGCGCCGGCCCTCACCGACCCTGTTCGCCGGACGGTGCTGTTGGGCGTCCCACCTTTCGATCGTCTGGAGGTGGAGTTGTAACCATGGATCATTCCTCAGATAAACCCAACGCCGCGAAGAACGGCTGGCAGCTGCTGAGCACCGAATATCCCTACACCCATCCTATGTTTCGCGTGCGCACCGATCTCCTCCGCTGGCCCGACGGCGGGGTTCGCCCCTTCAGCTATCCCGTGTCGGGGCCGGTGGTCATTATTGTCCCGGTGACGCCGGAGGGGGAGGTAGTGCTCATCCGGCAGTTTCGCTACATCGTCGACGAATGGTTGTGGGAACTTCCGGCGGGCGGCAGCCACGACTTTGAGGGCGACGATCTGGTCGATCTCGCGCGACGGGAGCTCCTGGAGGAGGTCGGTGGGGAGGCCGAGGCGTTGGCGTACGTCGGCGACTTTCACCCCATGCCCGGCATGGTGCACAAGGTATTTCACATCTATCTGGCGACGGGCGTGCGATTGGGGGAGTCTCGGCCCGAGCCGGGCGAGATCATCGAGGTCCATCCCGTTCCCGTTGAACGGGCGCTGGCGATGGCCCAGAACGGTGAGATAGCCGACGCCACGAGCGCCTACGCCCTGCTACGCTGCACCGAATATCTACAGTCGCTCGCCTAGATCTAGATCCGCGAATATTCCTCCGGCGCGAGGCTCGTCGCCAGCATCGCGATGGTGATTTACGCCGCCGTCTACGCTCTCGTGGCGCTCTTCTTCGTCGTCTGGAGCTTCAACCGCCGAGATCTCTAGGCGAACCCCTCGTCCCGCACCGGCATAGTGCCCTCGACGCGCACCGGTACCTCCCCATCCTGCATCTGGATCTCGAGCGCCTGCCCGGGGCGGGTCTGCGTTTTACTGGCTACCACCTTGCCCGTCTCCCGGGCCCGGACGATGGCATACCCTCGTTGCAGGACGGCGTTGGGGTTGAGGGCTTCAAGGCGGGCGGTCACACCACTCAGCTGATCTTCCTGCCGCTCCAGTCTGTGGGTTACCGCAGCAGCGGCCCGCGCCATCAGTGCGTCCACCTGCTGGCGTGCGTTCGCCAGGCGTACGACGGGTGATAGATAGCTGAGGGTACGCTCCAGCTGCGTGAGGTGTCGGCGACGGTTGGTCAACGCCGTCTCAAGGGCGCGTTCCAGACGACCTGCCTGCTCCATCACACGGGCGTGGATCTCGGCCCGGTCGGGCGTGGCGAGCTCGGCGGCCGCCGAGGGGGTGGGAGCCCGCACGTCGGCGGCGAAGTCGGCAAGGGAGAAATCCGTTTCGTGACCCACGCCGCTGACAATGGGCGTGCGGGTTTCAGCGACGGCCCGCGCCACGCGTTCGTCGTTGAAGGCCCACAGATCCTCTAGAGAGCCGCCACCTCGCACCAGCAGGATCACGTCGATGTCGTCGCGACGGTCGAGCACCGCCAGCGCCGCGACGATCTGCGGCGGTGCGGCATCCCCTTGCACCTGTGTTGGTGAGAGGATTACCTCTGCGCCCGGGTAACGACGTCGCAGCACGTTCAGGACGTCGCGGA
This sequence comes from Anaerolineae bacterium, assembly GCA_049975685.1. Lineage (GTDB taxonomy): Bacteria > Chloroflexota > Anaerolineae > B4-G1 > SLSP01 > DAOTVC01. Next base: position 11,320 of record JBNGDR010000003.1, on the reverse strand, counting down.
AAGCGGCCGCTGTCGAGGAGGTCACGACGCCGATCCGCCGTGGGAAGGTGGGCAGTGAACGTTTGCGCTCCGGCGCGAAAAGCCCTTCTGCTTCCAGTTTTGACTTCAACCGTTCGAATTCCTGAAAGAGAGAGCCACGTCCGGCGGGTTCCACGTGGTCGATGTAGAGCTGATATCGCCCGCCGGCTTCGTAGACGCTGATGCTTCCATGTGCTATCACCTGATCCCCCGAACGCGGGAGGTAGGAGAGAGCGTAGGCCTGGCTCCGCCAGATGACGCACGAGATCTGGGCGTCCTTGTCCTTGAGCGTGAAGTAGCAGTGGCCCGACGAGGGCCGGGAGAAGTTGCTGACCTCTCCCTCTACCCAGAGATCCCGGAAGGCGGGCTCATTCTCGAGCAGGGTGCGCACCCTGCTGGTGACCTCACTGACGGTGTAGGGGCGTTCAGGCCCCGAGAATAGTTCGAGTTGGTTCCACATCTGGCTCTCCTCCACAATACAGGGATCAGGGACCAGGGATTAGGGATCAGGAACCCATCCACCGGGCACCCGGCCTAATCCAGCGTTAACGTCTGTTACAGAACACGTTCCAATGTTCGCAAGTTGTTTTTCCTGTTGTTGTTGCAGTTTGTCGCATGGCAATTGCTTGACAGAACCGCTCTTCACATGGAAGATCAGGGGCGGTTCTCTGATCCGGAAGACGGGCGAAGACCTACGTCGCAGCCCGTGTTCCTGCTCGTTGCGCAAAGTTCCGTGTGATCAAACTCTATCTTACCCCAGAAGAGGGTGTTTGCAAAGAATGCATTTCATTGCAGTTGGACGCGGAGACGAGAAACGCTTTTCTGTTGGGCCTGATCCCTCGTCTACGGTTCCTGATCCCTGCATTTTCAAGGAGGTTACCTTGCTGATTCAAGAAGATCTTATCAAGAGGGTGGGGGCGCTCTGTCGCGACGACTCCCGTGTTGTGGCGGCGCTTATGTACGGTTCGTTTGCCTATGGTGCCGGCGATCGTTTCTCAGACGTCGAATTTGTGATCTTCTTCGAAGACGAAGCGCTGGCGTCGCTGGATCGGCGGGCGTGGTTGGAGCGCGTCGCGCCTGTGGGGTTTTACTTCATCAACGATTTCGGTACCCCCAATGTCATCTTCGAGAATCTGGTGCGGGGTGAGTTCCACTTCCACGCTGTGTCGGAGATGGCTCCCCTGTTGCAAGGCTGGAAGGGTGAGGTCTGGTTTCCCTCCCTGGAGGCCGCGCTCGTCGTGGACAAACGCGGCGATCTTGCTCCCCTGCTGCACCCCCTGGTCGGCGCTCCACTCTCCCACGATCGGCCCGAGCGGGTACAGGCTATCGTTGACAACACGGCAGGATGGTTGCTCTTCGGGATCAACGTGCTGGAGCGGGGGGAGTTAGCCCGGGCGCTGGAGCTCCTGAGTATTGTGCAGCGCCATCTGCTCCTCATGGCGCGCGTCGTCGAAGGTGCGACCCAGCATTGGCACATACCATCGCGGGCGCTGGAGGAGGAGATCTCGGCCGACGCCTACCTCCGTTTCGCAGCCTGTACAGCCCCATTAGAAGAGGGTGCGCTGCGCCGGGCCTATCTCCACGCCTGGCGGTGGGTGCGGGATCTTTTCCCCCTCCTCCGTGACTCTCACGATATCACTCTCTCCCAGGAGGTGATGGCGGGTATCGATGAGCGCTTCGAAGCGTGGGAATCTTCTTTACTCCCGGCCTACCAGCGGCGCGTGAGCGACTTCGTGGCTGCTCACGATCTGGAGGCTCCCCTGACGGCGCGTCTGCTCGACCTTGTCTCCGAGGTGGGGGAGCTGGCGAAGGAGGCGTTGGTCGCGGGTGAGTATGGGCTCAGCGAGCCGGAGTTGGCGGAGAGCTGGTCTGGGGAACTGGCGGACGCCTTTTTCTCCCTCGTCTGTCTTGCCAACGCCACGCAGGTTGATCTGGATGCGGTGCTGGAGGAGGCTCTCGCCAAGTATCGCGCCCGGCTTGCCGCGCAGGGCGACGCCGGCTCGGGCCGCTGACGCTGGGCTCATCTTGCGGTTGTCATTTGGCCCGTCTGCCTTTATGATAGAGATAAGGTTCGGTACCCTGCGCTATTTTCTCCACTCGCCTCATCGTCGCAGGGGGAACCACTCCTCATCCCTTAGCAAAGGAGGGTAACGTGAACGGGACGAAAGAGCAATTGGCTATCTTCATCCTTGTTGTCGGTGTGATCCTCTACGTGGTGGGCATAGCCTGGGCCGGGGTCGTGACCCTGGGCTATCAACCAGAAGGCGACGATCCTCCGCCACCCCAGCTCCCCGGTTTCATCGAACAGGCGGTCATTGTCATCGGGGGCGCGCTCGCAACCCACTTCGGTTCCTGGTTGGGCATAGAGTTTGAGCGTCAGGCAAAGGGTAGACGACGATTCTTCGCCATGAGTAACCTGCTATCGGTGGAGGGCTTCTCGCGCCTCGCTGCCTGGCTGTACGCCGGGAGCCTGTTGCTTGCCATCGTCTTCTGGCTTCTGTACGGGCTCAAACCCTACGCGGCGACCATCCTTCGTGACCTCTCCTACACCTTCTTCGGCGTCGTCGTGGGTGTGATCACTGTCTTTCTGAAAGCCGAGTGAGGGTTCTCATGACCGGGAGAAAATACAGTCAGGGTGAAGTGCAGTTCTTCCTTAAGGAGTTGACTACCGAACAACACTCAGACCCTTGCCACTCACAGAAGAACGCCGTGAAAGTCGCTTGCAAGGATGATAGTACACCACCTTATTCCCAGCCTTGCGCCGATGCTCTCGACGCATTGAATAAGTGCATGAACGAGCAATACCAGAAGACACGCCGGGCGGTAGTTTGAATGGTTTAGGTGGCAGAGATTTCTCACTGCGTTCAGAAGCTTGTCCTGAGCGCAGCGGGGATGACAGTTGAAGGGGGTTTCCATGTGGCAAGCTACACCAACAAGAGGCGAAAACGTAGGATCCTAGCCAGGTCTTTAACTCTCAACTCGTAACTCGCAACTTTCAACTGTTTTTAAGGAGGCCTCATGCCATCTATTACCTACACCCCCATCGGCACCATCCACTCGCCCTTTGAGAAGCCACAGGGTACGCCCATCCAGCCCGTCGCTGCCCGGGATGCTCCCGGACGTGTCGAGCTGCGCCCCGAGTTTGTCGAGGGATTGCGGGATCTGGAGGGCTTCTCTCACCTCATTCTCCTTTACCATTTCCACCTCTCCGAGGGCTATGATCTCACCGTGACCCCTTTCCTTGACGAGGTCTCTCGCGGCCTCTTCGCCACCCGTGCCCCCCGTCGACCCAACCCCATCGGTCTCTCCGTCGTGCGGCTGGAGCGGATCGAGGGGACGACCCTCTACCTCCTCGACGTTGACGTGGTGGATGGCACGCCCCTTCTCGATCTCAAACCTTACGTTCCAATCTTCCAGAATTCCGACGTGGTGCGCGTCGGCTGGCTGGAGGGTAAGTCACGAGAGGCGCGCGAGAGGCGCGCCGACGAACGTTTTCTGGGTAAGGCGTGACGATTCCTCTGGCAGGGGAAGGGGCTAGATGGAGGATCGTGCTAACGCTTCACGGTTGTTGCTCGTGATGGCTCTGGCGCTGTTCCTGATCTGCCTGGGCTGTTGTATCTTTGGCCTGGTGTGGGATAGATTCAATCCATGGATCCCCTACGTCGGCACGGAGCTCTGCGCCGGACTCACGACCCGCCCGCGCGTGCAGGTGGGGATTGCTGTATTATCCCCGCTTAGCAGCTACCGCCCACCGTTGGTCGATTCGCCCTACGCCTTCTGCTTTCGCATTCCGACCTCTGTGCTCCCTTCCAGGGTCCACTGGATCTGGCTCTTTCCTCCCTGAGCTATTTCGTTGACAGCCTCCTGGGAGTCTATCAACATCAGCAAGCCAGAAATCGGATTTTTTCAAAAAGAACCGATTCCTATTACGTGGTTAGGCGCTATCGTAGTATAATAGGAGCAGTTCACGACGTGAGGGGAGAGAGAGCCTTTGGAACAGGTCCTGCAGGTCATACTGACCCACGAGAACGCAGATTTTGACGCCATCGCCAGCTTGCTGGGGGCACACAAGATCTATCCTGGCGCGGCGCCTGTTCTGCCTCACCGCATCAACCGGAACGTGGACTCTTTTCTCGCCCTCTACCGGACGGAGCTTCCCTTCGTCGATCCCGAGCAACTACAGCGCGGGCAGCATATACGACGTGTCATCCTCGTTGATACACAGAGCCTGACCTCGGTGCGGGGGATGAGCAAGGCGTTGGATGAGGTACTCGTCATCGATCATCATACCCCACCCGAGGATCTCCCTCCCAACTGGGTTTTCCGGGGCGAACTGTTGGGCGCTACCTCGACTCTGCTGGTGGAGGCCCTCTCGGCACGTCTCATTCCCGTGAACCGCATCGAAGCAACGCTATTGCTGGCCGGCATCTACGAGGACACAGGCTCTCTCACCTACTCCGCCACCACCGCCCGCGACATGCGCGCCGCCGCCTGGCTGGTCGACCACGAGGCAAGCCTGGAGATCGTCAACGACTTTCTACACCATCCTCTCTCTGAAACTCAACGGGAGCTCTATGACGAGCTCCTGGAGCACACGGAGAGTCACCAGATCGAAGGACATAACGTTGTGGTTGCCTGGGCAGAGGCCAGCTCGGGGATGGATGAGGAGATCTCCACGCTGGCTCATAAGCTGCGCGACCTTCTGGAGCCCTCGGCGCTCTTTATCCTCGTGGGATTGGGGGATAGCACCCAGCTGGTTGCCCGCAGCACCACCGACGATATCAACGTCGCCGAGGTTGCCCGCCACTTCGGCGGGGACGGCCACGACCGCGCTGCGGCCGCCCTCATGCGCGACCGTGAGGTCCGTGAGGTGGTATCCGAGCTGCGAGAGATTCTCCCCCGTTTCGTGCGTCCCTACCTCACCGTGCGTGAGTTGATGTCCTACAGTGTCCGCACGGTGCGACCTGAGACCCGCATCAAGGAGGTGGCGAAGCAGATGCTCCGCACCGGTCACGAGGGCTTCCCCGTTGTCGATGAGGAGGGCCGGGTGGTGGGGTTGGTCACCCGTAACGCCGTCGACCGCGCTCTCCAACATCGGTGGGATCACGAACCCGTGCGGCGCATCATGGAGCCGGGTGAGGTCGTCGTCTCACCCGGAGACTCCGCCGAACGGGTCCGCACCCTCATGATCCAGCGGGGTTGGGGCCAGATCCCCGTGGTCGAAGGGGACAGGGTGGCGGGCGTCGTGACCCGCACCGATCTTATCCGGCTGCCCACCTCCGAGCGGGAGCAGCAGCGCCAGCAGATCGCCATGCTCATGGATCAGGCTTTTCCCATCATCCTGCTCGCGCTCATCCGTCGGATTGGGGAGATGGCCGTCGACCGTGGGGATCACCTTTACTTCGTGGGCGGGATCGTCCGTGATCTCTTGCTGGGGGAGCCTATCTTTGACGTGGATCTCGTCGTCGAGGGAGACGCCATCTCACTGAGTCGCCATCTGGCCCATACCTACGGCGGTGAGGTGCGCACCCATAATCGCTTCGGTACGGCGAAATGGCTTCTCTCCCCCGAGGTCTGGCGTGACATCGATCCTACCCTCAGCGACGAGGAGGTCGCCGAGCTGCCTAACTTCATTGACTTCGTGACCGCGCGTACCGAGTTCTACACCCAGCCGACGGCACTGCCTACGGTGGCGTGGAGCTCCATCAAGCAGGATCTCCACCGCCGCGACTTCACCATCAACACCCTGGCCATTCGTCTGAACCCCGGTCATTGGGGCGAGATGCTGGATTTCTTCGGCGGTAAGGATGATCTGGAGGAAGGCGTTCTTCGTGTGTTGCACAGCCTGAGTTTTGTGGAAGATCCGACGCGTATCCTGCGGGCGGCGCGTTTCGAGGCGCGTCTGGGTTTCCACCTCGATCCACGAAGCGAAGATCTCATCGCTGATGCCCTGCCTCTCCTCGATAGGGTCACGGGCAGTCGCATCCGTCACGAGCTGGAGCTCATCTTCCATGAACACCGGCCCGAGGTGGCACTGGATCGCCTGCAGGAGATGGGCGCGTTACACGAGATCGACCCGGCGCTGGTGAGCGATGAGGATACCCATCGCTGTTTTGCCCGCATGCGTGAGGAGCTCGATGCCGAGCTCTGGAAACTGGACGAGGACGATTTGGTATACCTCCACTGGTCGCTCTTCCTTCACCGCCTGGACGTGCCCGCGCTTCAACGTATCGCTAAACGGCTGATGATGCCCAGCCGTCTCACCGAGGCGCTGCTCCGCCTTCCCGCATTGCATCAGATTCTCGAGGATCTGCCCCAGGTGGCACGCCCCGGCGACGTGGTCGCCTTGCTGGAGGATCTGCCCTCACCCCTCCTGGCAGCTGCCTGGATCATCGCCAGAGCGCCCGAGGCCCGGGAGAAGGTCTACCGCTACTGGATCGAGTGGCGCCACGTGCAACCCCGGCTCACAGGTCACGATTTGAAGGCCCTGGGACTGGAACCGGGTCCCATCTTCCGGGAGATCCTGGAATCTCTGCGCGAAGCACGCCTTAACGGAACCATCCAATCCAGAGAAGAGGAGATCGAACTGGCCCGTGAGATGGCTGCGAGAGCAGGGAAGGCCACGGACAGCGCGTGATTTTTCTTTTCAAGATCCGCCGATAAAGGTATACTTGACCCCGTGATACTATGGCTCATTACTACCCTTCCTTTCAAGCGCTAAGTCTGGCAGATCAGATCCTGGAAGCTATCGCGGAGGAGGTGCCCGGTTACAAGGGCCGCGTCGGTGCGGCCTGGTACTGGCAGCTGCCCGGCGGGATTCTCGTCACCATCGTTCTGGAATACACACACACCGAGCAGCGGTGGAATTTGCTCAGCGCCGAGGCTGCCTCACCCAACGTTGGGGTTTTCAACGCGGCTTCCTTTCCTTTCCGAGCCTACGGGACGGTAGCCACGTCGCCGCCTTTCATCCACGATCTGGATGGTGAGGCGGAGTGGTCCAACCGCCTGTACTTCCAGATGGGGTATCTCGTCGAGGATGTCGTCATCTGGCTGGAGATGCTGCGCGCTTCCATCCTCGATCCGCAGGTCCGCCCTCCGGCTGCCTTCCCCGATCTGAGTCCGCTGGAGCGGGATCTGGTCGAATATGCAGCGCTGGAGCTCGATGGATCTTTCCCCCTGGAGGAGATCTACGAAGCCTTCCGGGGACGTATCTCACGCCGCCGTCTGGCGGATCTGGCCCGCCGCTGGGCGTCGCTGAATCTTCTCACCGAAGACCGGCCCCGCCGCGTGACCATTGCCCTTCGCTCCCTGGCCGGTGTGGAGTATTGATCTCATGAGCCGCGTGAACTACGATGAGGTGGCCCCTACCTATAACCAGCGCTACGCCGATGGAGAGATCGACGGCGTGGCGCGGCACCTGTTCGCGCTCGTTAAGGACCTTGAGGCCGAGCGTGTTCTGGAGGTGGGCTGTGGCACCGGGCACTGGCTCCACCGTCTCTCCCCGCTGCTCCCTGAGGTCTGCGGGCTGGATCTTTCCCGGGGGATGCTGTCCCAGATGGAGTCGCGGGAGGGCCTCTGCCGTGCGCAGGGTAGAGGAGGGCGATTACCCTTTGTGGATGCGGCCTTCGATCTCGTCTATTGCGTCAACGCCATCCACCACTTCGAGGAGCAACGCGCCTTCGTCTTCGAGGCGCGCCGCCTTCTCCGGTCGTGTGGAGCGCTGGCCGTCGTGGGCAGCGTGCCCCAGGGCCGCTTTGATAGCTGGTACGTTTACAAATACTTCCCGGGTACCTATGCCACCGATTTGAGACGCTTCCCCTCCTGGGGAACCGTCCTGGATTGGATGGTGGACGCCGGGTTCGAGACGGCGACACTTCAGCTTGTACGACACGTCGTCGACCCGAAACTGGGCAGGGCCGTGCTCGATGATCCCTTTCTGCAGAAGAACAGCGCATCCCAGCTCATCTTGTTGAGCGACGAGGACTACGCCGAGGGGTTGCGCCGCATAAGGGCCGACCTCGCTGCCGCTGAGGCTGCTGGGGAGAATTTGGTTTTCAATGTGGACCTCAAGATTTATGGTCTTGTAGGGTGGTGTAGTTAACGGTGAGAAAATAATCATTCCTTTCAAGATGCACTTTAAGATCCTTAGTGTTCCTTTGTGTACTTAGTGGTTTTTCTCCAGGAGGACAGATGTCAAAGACCGAACTTGATCAACTCAGTATCAACGCTCTGCGTGTACTTGCCATGGATGCCGTGCAGAAGGCCAATTCCGGCCATCCCGGCATGCCCATGGGTATGGCCGATGCTGCCTACGTCCTGTGGACTCGCTATCTGAAACACAATCCCCGGAATCCCCGCTGGCTCAACCGGGACCGTTTTGTCCTCTCTGCGGGGCACGGCTCGATGTTGCTTTATAGCCTGCTCTACCTCACAGGATATCCCATCGCCATGGAGGATCTCAAGCAGTTCCGCCAGTGGGGGAGCAAGACGCCGGGTCATCCCGAATACGAGCCAGATCTGGGTATCGAGACGACGACGGGGCCGCTGGGACAGGGCTTCGCCACAGGCGTGGGGATGGCTATGGCTCAGGCCCACCTGGGGGCGAAGTTCAACCGTCCGGGTTATCCCGTTTTCGAGCACTACGTCTACGCCATCGTCTCCGATGGTGACCTTATGGAGGGCATCTCCCACGAGGCGGCCTCCCTGGCCGGACACCTGGCGCTCGATAACCTCATCTATCTCTACGACGACAACGACATCTCCATCGAGGGCTCGACCGACATCACCTTCACCGAGGACGTGCCCGCCCGTTTCCGGGCCTATGGTTGGCATGTTCAGGAGATTGATGGTCACGACCTCGACGCCATCGACGGTGCCATCCGCTCCGCGCAGAATACACCGGAGAAGAAGCCTCACCTCATCGTCTGTCACACTCACATCGCCTACGGTAGCCCCCACAAGCAGGATACGGCGGCGGCCCATGGTGCGCCTCTGGGTCAGGAGGAGATCCGCCAGACGAAGGAGGCCCTGGGTTGGCCCACTCAGGAGCCCTTCTTCGTACCTGAACAGGTGCTGGTTAACTACCGCCTCGCCGTGACCCGGGGCGAGCAGGCTGAGGCCACCTGGCTGGAGTTGCTCACTCGCTACGCCGAGGATCATCCGGAGGAGGCGAAGTTGCTGGATCGCCTGCGCTCGGGCGAGTTACCCGTCGGCTGGACGGAGGCGTTGCCCGCTTTCAAACCCGAGGACGGCCCCCTGGCGACACGTGCCGCTTCGGGTCAGGTGCTGAACGCGCTCGCACCTGTCATCCCCGAGCTCGTCGGCGGCTCGGCAGATCTGGAACCCTCCAATAAGACTTACTTGAGAGAGTCCGTTGACTTCCAGGCTGCCAGCTACGAGGGGCGCAATCTGCGCTTCGGCGTCCGGGAGCACGCCATGGGCGGCATTCTCAACGGTATGGCCCTCCACGGAGGTCTCAAAGTCTATGGGGGGACCTTCCTCGTCTTCTCTGACTACATGCGTCCTGCCGTGCGGCTCGCGGCTCTGATGGAGGTACCCGTCACCTACGTCTGGACCCATGATTCCGTCTTCCTGGGGGAGGATGGACCCACCCACGAGCCCGTGGAACACCTGGCATCGCTGCGGGCCATGCCCAACCTCACCGTGATTCGTCCGGCTGACGCCAATGAGGTGGCTGCCGCCTGGCAGGTGGCTCTGAAACACCGGGGACCGGTGGCCTTGATCCTCAGCCGGCAGAAGCTGCCTGTCCTGGAGGAGACGCGGGAGAAGGCGCGCGAGGGCGTGGCCAACGGCGCCTACGTCCTTAGCGACTCGTCGCTTGCGCGCGTCGACCTCATCCTCATCGCCACCGGCTCCGAGGTCCCGTTGGCGCTGGAGGTCCAGCACCTCCTGGCGGAGCGGCGCGTCGGCGCGCGGGTGGTGAGCATGCCCTCGTGGGAGCTCTTTGAGGCGCAGACCCTCTTCTACCGCCTCAACGTCCTGCCGCCCAGCGTCAACAAGCGCATCGCCATCGAGGCGGCTTCGCCCCTGGGGTGGCGGCGTTACGTCGGTGACCAGGGTGTCGTCATCGGTATCGATCGTTTCGGTGCCTCGGCCCCCTATCACGTTATCCAGGAGCACTTCGGATTTACGCCCGATCGTGTTGTGGAGCGAGCGCTCAGACTGATGGCGGAGTGAGCGGTGAGCCGTGGGCAGTGAGCTGTAAGACGTGAGAGACATCGCCTTCCAGGGTGGTGATGGGGAGCGGGAGAGGCTGTGGGCCCTCTGGCGGTGGGGCGTCTGGCTGGGCTTCTTTCTACTCTACGCCTTGACCACGGCGCGGGGTGTTCTCCCCGCCGATAGTGGTGAGTTCCAGCTGGGCGCCGCCGAGTGGGGCATCCTCCACCCGCCGGGCTATCCCCTCTATACCATGGTCGGCGCTTTCTGGGTTCGTCTCCTGCTGGCGGGCACCGTACCCTTCCGGATCAACCTGCTCAGTGCTGCTCTGGCTGCCCTCACGCTCCTGCTCACGGCGGAGGCCGTCCGTACCTGGGTGCGGAGCTGGGATCTGGGGGCTATCCCGGCGCTCTGGGGTGGGATGGGGGCTGCTCTGCTGCTGGGCGTGGCCCCTACCTTCTGGGCGCAGGCTACCACGGCCAACATCCGCATGCCCACGCTGCTCTTTACGGCCTGGGGCTTCCTGGCGCTGGCCCGGTACGCGGCGGCTTTGAAGGAGGAGGCTGCGACCTTATCGACGAGCTTCGCCTCCGCTCGTTCTCTCATGGCCCTGGCACTGGCGACCGGGTTGGGGGTGGGGCACCATCCCTCCCTCATCTTCACCGCGACGGGGTGGCTTCTCTACCTTCTACTCATCCATCCCGCTCTCCTGATAAAGCCTCGGCGCTGGTGGAAACCGGCCCTCGTCGCGGCTCTGGCCTGGCTTCTCCCCCAGCTCTACCTCCCCATCCGGGGCGGGATGCAGAACGTGGCCCTCGCTTCTCCCGAGATGGCGCTCGATACCTGGGAGGGCTTCTGGGGTCACGTGCTGGCTCGGGGGTTCGCGGGCGATATGTTCGCCTTCGCCAACCCGTCGGATCTGGCTCTCCGCCTGCCCTTGCTGGGGTCCCTCTTCCGGCTGCAGTTTCCCCCCCTATGGTTGGGATTGGCCCTCGCTGGCTGGATCTGGCTCGCGGTACGGCGCTGGCGGCTGGCGCTGGGACTGCTCCTCTCGTGGGGCGTGCATACCTTTGTGACCATCACCTACCGCGCGCCCCAGACCGTCGAGTACCTCATGCCCGCCTAC
>JBNGDR010000002.1:0-29188 GCA_049975685.1 Anaerolineae bacterium | reverse complement strand
GGGCAGAGGGAAGCGTTTGTGCAACCAGCATCTCGCTCGTTTCCTTCCCCTGCGGATTCAGTCGCAGACGAACCACGTCAGGTTGGACGATGTCGATACGAAGATCGACGGGTTCATTGTTTGCCAGACGGACGTGAAACAGAAGACCGTTTGAGGAGCTTTCGTAGCTCTCCCATCGGCAGATATAGGTAGGCTTGACTGCGATATTCTTGTAGTTGAGACGAGTCTTTACGAAGTCCCAGTTAATTTCTTCGTTCATCCTTTAAATCCTTCGTTCTTAGGCTCAGGTTGGTCACCGTGCCCGCCCTGCCTTGCGCGTTTTAGAAACCGTCCTTCTCCTGGAGTACCAACGAACTGTCCCTCGCGCATCACCACCCTCCCTCGTAGGAGCGTCGTCACCGGGTAGCCCTGGATCTCCAGCCCCTCGTAGGGTGTGTAATCTACCTGCTCGTGGAGGATCTTCTGAGAGAGAGTCACGCGCTTCTCGGGATCGAAGAGTACGATATCGGCATCGGCGCCCGGTGCCAGTGTGCCCTTTTGAGGATGGAGTCCCATGACGCGGGCTGGGGCTGTGCAGCAGAGGTCGACCCATTGCGGCAGGGAGAGTCGTCCGGTGGTCACCCCGAAGGTGTAGAGCAGCGCCAGACGAGCCTCGACCCCGGGTAGCCCCCCTGGAATCTGATCGAAGCTGTCGCGTCCCAGTGTTTTCTGATCCTGGTAGCGGAAGGGACAGTGATCGGTACCCACCGTCCGCAGATCGCCCCGCCCTAACGCTTTCCAGAGAGCTTCGTTGTCGGTGGCGGATCGCAGAGGGGGGGCGCAGACGAATTTGGCGCCCTCAAAACCTGGTCGCTCGTATTCGTCCTCGGTCAAGAGCAGGTACTGAGGGCAGGTTTCGCCATAAACTTCTTGCCCCCGAGCGCGGGCGGCGGTCGCGGCAGCAACACCACGCTCTGTGGAGATGTGAACAAGGTAAAGCGGAACCCGTGTGATCTCCGCGAGAGCCAGTACACGGCTGATCGCTTCTCCTTCGGCAGCGGGAGGGCGGCTGCACGGATGATAGCGGGGGGCGGTCTTGCCCTCGTGCAGCAGGCGGTTTGTCTCGTGGCGGGCGATGGCATCGTTCTCCGCGTGGACGAGCAGCATCCCTCCCGCTGCCCGCACGGCTTCCATCACGGCGAGTATCTCATCATCCGTCAGACCAAAGCCCTCGTAGGTGGTGTAAGCCTTGAAGGTTGGGATCCCCGCCGCGACGACCGCCGGGATCTCCGCCAGCGTCTCTGCATCAGCACGCGGGAGGGTCATGTGGAGGGCGTAGTCGGCGGCGGCCCGGTTCTCGGCTTCTGCCCGGCGCTCTGCCAGTGCCTCCCGGAGGGGCTGGTCGGATTCAGGTTCCACGAAGTCTACGAGGGTAGTCGTGCCACCACAGAGGGCGGCGATGGTCCCCGTCTCCCAGTCGTCGCTGGAGGTAGTAGCCCCCGCTGGCATTTGCAGATGGACGTGAGGATCTACAGCGCCGGGTAGTACCAGGAGACCATCGGCGTCCAGGTATCGGTGCCCTTGCAGCTCTGAGCCCAGAGCTGCGATGGTGTGCCCGCGCACGCCAATATCTGCGCGAACAACTTCACCGCTGATTACGAGAGTCCCGCTCCGGATGACGAGATCGAAATCTGTCATGATGAGTGTGGACGCACTATTCCCTTTCTTTTCTTCGAGTCTGGGACCGGTCTCCTGACCGCCCATGAGTCAGGAGTGGCCGTGCTCGCTAACCTCAGAATATGGGTGGTGTGATGACAGAGATCCATACGGCCTCCTCCTCGGAGGCAGCCGCCAGTGTCCTGAGTGAGGAGCCGTTGAAATAGATGGTATCTCCGGCTTCAAGGACGTAGTCGCCGCTGTCCAGACCCACCAAGAGGGCGCCAGAGAGGACGTAGATAAATTCCTCGGTGGGTTCGCGGAGGGGCCTGACGACGTTCTCGGTCCCCTTGGAGATGCGCCCCTGGATAATCTCCATCTTGTAGGAAAGGCTGGGGACGAGAAGCTCGTAGGAGACCCCTGTGTCGGGAAAGATTATCCTGGGGCGCTCGTCAGCGCGTACGACGGGACAGTAGCGAAGCTTTCCGCTGGACGAGGTTTCGTCGTCGTCCTTATCGATCGCCTCATCATTATCCTGGGCCTTGCCTGTTTCCTCAGAAAGGTCAAAGGCAGAGGCCTTCGAAGTTGAGATGGGTGTGGTCGGCTTCTCCGCAGCGCCGTTCTCGTCGGAGAGGAAATAAAGAAAGGAGACGTTCAAGGCTTCGCCGAGCCGCCGAAGGGAGTCTAAGGAGATGTTGGTCTGGCCGCGTTCAACCTGGCTGAGAAAAGAGGCTGTCAGTTCAGCGCGCCGCGCCAGTTCGCGTAGGCTCAGCCCTGCTTTTCTACGATGTTTTCTCAAACGTAAACCAATCTTGGGATCAAAGGCCATGTCTATCCTTTTGGTGAATGTCCTGGATTCTGTGACCTGCCGCAGTCGAGGGCCCCGGGGTTCACCCTGGTGTGTTTGGTCTTGATGCTATTGGCGTGGAAAGGAGATGAGTTCATCTTCTAAGAATATGATATAGGAATCCGGAGCGTTTGTCAAGTGCTACTTCACGATTGATAAATGTCACTTGACAAAAGGACGAAAAATTCGTAGTATAGAGATGCGAAGCGTCGTGAAACTCTCTCTTTACAGGTCATAGTGGCGGAAATTGTAAAGTTTTACTTCATCGATCGCCGCCTCTGTTCAATAGCATCAAACGCCGTGGGAGTAGTTATGAGCAAAATCCACAACTTACGTACGTACCTCGATGTGTTGGAGCAAGCTGGACGATTGACCCGCATTTCCTATCCTTGCAATCTGGTCCACGAGCTGGCGAATGTGATGGCGACAGTGTCCCGCCAGCTGGGGAACGCCACACTCATCCAAACCCCCAGGGATGCATCGTGGCCCGTTTTCGGCGGCGCCATTGGGAGTCAGGCGCTGGCCGCGTTGGCTCTGGAGTGTTCCGCCGAAGAGGTGACAGGCGTGATGGAGCGGGTGCTCGACCCGAAAGCGGGCATTGCGCCACGGCGGTGTGCTGATGCCGTTTGGAAGGCCAATGTCCTAACGGGGGATGAGATAGATCTCCATCTGTTCCCTATTCCCACGCACGGTCTCCATGATGGGGGTCCCTTTATCACCGGTGGCGTTACCGTAGCGCGAGACCCGGTGAGTGGGCGGGGCAATCTATCCTATAACCGGATGCAGATCCTGGGGCCTCATACGTTGGGCTTCAACGTTAATATCTGGCGGGATGTGATGCGCTTCTATAAATCGCAGGAAGCGCGGGACGAGCCGTTGGATATTGCCATCGCCATCGGGCTGGATCCCGCTATCATGATCGCAGCGGGCGCCCGTTCTGACCACGATGAACTCCTCATTGCGGGGGCCATCCGTGGGGAGGGGGTGGCGGTCAGCCGTGGTGTGACCGTTGACGTGGATGTGCCCGCCGAGGCCGAGATTGTCATTGAAGGGCAACTGCCCCCTCACCAGCGACACCCCGAGGGACCGTTGGCGGAGTTTCACGGTTATTACGGTGAGATCTGGGAGAGCCCTGTGCTGGAGGTCACCGCCATCTGTTATCGCAACGCCCCTATCTACCAGACCATCGTGCCGGGAGCAGCTGAACACATCTATCTGGGTAACGTTCTCCCACGGGAGCCCCTTCTCCTGCATTTTGTACGCCACGTCAGCAAGGGGGTCACCGATCTCCACATTCCGCCTTACGGTAACGGCTTTCTCGCGGTGATTCAGCTGGATCGGGAACATCCCGGCGAGCCGAAGAACGTTGCGTTGGCCGCGATGATGGCCCACGTGAATGTGAAGCAGGTTATCGTCGTCGATCCCGACGTGGATATCTACGATGCCGCCGATGTCTCCTGGGCGCTGATCAACCGGGTGGATTGGAGCCGGGATTTCTTCACCGTGCCCGGCGCGCAGGGTCATGAGATGGATCCCACGGCGGATGCGCAGGGTGTCCATACCAAGATCGGTATCGACGCCACGTACAAGCCGGAGCGGCGTGAGTACGGAGAGCGGATACGGTATCCCGAGGTGGATTTAGGTCAATATTTGTAGGGTTTAGACCTATTGCGTATGCCGTGTTCACAGATACGGGATAAGTAACCCAAAAATATGGAATGTTGACTTCTATACGATTTCATTGAGGAGGATTTTTCATGGCTCAACGAATGGCCCTCTATATGCAGGACAAGCATCCTATCGACTACGAGCTGGAGATGGCGCGGTATGCTGAGGAGCGAGGATTCAGCGAGATCTGGCAAGCTGACACTAGACTCGCCCGCGATTGTATTGTGTTGATGAGTGCCTTCCTCACCAGGACAAAGCGATTGCGCATTGGTTCGGGGGTATTACCCATCTGGACTCGGAACCCGGCCGTCATCGCTGCAACGTGGAGCACCATGTGGGAGCTGGGGGGGAAAGTCGATGGGCGGGGACGTGTCATGCTGGGTCTGGGTGCGTGGTGGGAACCCATCGCCAGCCGGGTGGGGGTTGATCGACGGCGTCCTCTCACCGCCATGCGTGAGCATATCGAGGCCATCCGCGCACTATTCACCATGGAGGAGGTCTCCTACGAGGGGCAGTTTGTACACCTGGATCGTGTTCGGTTGGACGTGGCCTTTGGCGATAGCTCGCCCCGTGACATTCCCCTCTACATCGGTGCCACCGGCCCCAAGATGTTGCAGCTGGCCGGCGAGATCTGTGATGGTGTCGTCCTCAACTACGTGGTCTCCGTCGACTATATTCGCGAGGCCGTGGCCCTGGTAGAGAAGGGGGCCAGGAAAGCGGGAAAGACGCTGGAGGAGGTGGATCGCCCGGAGCTCATCGTCTGTTCCCTCTCCGACGAGGCGCCGGAGAGGGCGATGGCTGAGGCGAAGAAGCTGGCGGCCTATTATTTCGCCACCGAGCCGCACATCATGAAGGCCAGCGGGGCGAGCGACGAGCTGTTGAAGGAGGTCCAGTCCATCATGGGGTGGCCCGCTACCGAGGAGGACTATGCCAGGGCGAGCCAGGTCATCCCCGATGAGGTGGTGCGAAATGTTATGGCTGTGGGCACGAGCGAGGAGTGCCGTGCCAAGGTCAAAGCCTATATCGACGCGGGCGTTACCTGCCCTATACTTTATCCACTGATGGACGAGATCGAACCTGTCGTCGACGCCTTCGCCGATTGGGACCCGACTGAGGGGGCGTGAATATGTCAATTGAAGGTGGGTATTGGGGCAAGATCCTTCGGGTTGATCTCTCTGAGGGTAGAATCTGGGTCGAGGGATTTGCTGAAGCCTTCGCCCGGAAGTGGCTGGGTGGCGTGGGATTCGCGACGAAGATTATCGCCGATCACGTTCGTGCGGGGACCGATCCTATGGGCCCCGAAAATATGCTCGTCTTTGCCACCGGACCCTTTCAGGCCGCGAAGATCGCCAGCGCCGGACGTCTGGCCGTCGGTGCACGGTCACCCCTTACCGGCTATTGGGGAGAGGCCAACGGCGGTGCCCATGCTGGTCCTACCCTCAAGCGGGCGGGTTTTGACGCCGTTGCCATCACCGGACAGGCCAAGCATCCCGTCTATCTCTGGATTCACGACGGTGTGGTTGAGATTCGCGACGCCGGTGATCTCTGGTCCAATGTCGATGCCGCCGACACCGTGGACGCTGTCAAGCGGGCGTTGGGCGACGAGAAGATCTCCGTCCTGGCTATCGGTATGGGTGCTGAGCAGGGCGTTCGCTACGCCGTGATCGCCAATGATAAACATGGTTTCTTCGGACGCAGTGGCATGGGCACGGTCATGGGCTCCAAGCGACTCAAGGCCATCGCCCTCAAGGGAACCCTGGAGCCGCCCATCGCCCGTCCGGGGGAATTGAAGACCCTATACCGCCCCTTGCTGAAGAAGATCCTTGCAGCACCCTTCACCGAGAGCAACCGCGAACATGGGATGCCCGGGGGCGTGGTCTGGCGGGAGAGTAATGCCTCTATGCCCATGAAGAATTGGCAACGGGGACGTTGGCCCGAAGGCGCCGCCCGCATCGGCGCCCCCCATTATACCGATGAGCTCCAGGCCCGCCCCTGGCCCTGTGCGTACTGCGTCATGGGTTGCCACCGTAACCTGACCAACCCCGACTATGCCCCCTACATTGAGACGGGCGGCCCTGAGTACGAGACCCTGGCCATGCTGGGCGCCAATTTGCTCATCGACGATCTAGAAGCGTTGGTGGAGGCCAACGATCTCTGTAACCGTTACGGCATCGATACCATCGAACTGGGCGGTGTGTTGGGTTGGGCCTTTGAAGCCTACGAGCGCGGCTGGTTGCCCGAGGGTGCGACCGATATCGAACTGACATGGGGCAATGCCGAGGCCCTTCTCACAATGATTGAGCGGATCGTGCACCGTGAGGGGCTGGGTGATCTTCTGGCGGAAGGGTTGCGAGCCTGTGTGGCCCGTTATCCTTCCTCGAAGGAGGCCGCTGTCGAGGTCATGGGGCAGGCGGTCGCCGGTCACGATCCTCGGGCCTTCTTCGCTCAGACGATCACGACCATCGCCTCCACGCGCGGTTCCTGCCACCTCCACGGTTTCGCCGAAGCGGTGGAACTGGGGACTCTCCTGCCCGAGTTGGGTATCGATGAGGTACTCGATCGTTTTGCAGTGGAGCAGAAAGGTTACGCGGGTGCTATCTATCAAGACATGGCCCAGTTGTGGAACTCGCTCATCATGTGTAACTTCTATCCCGTCTCGGACTTCACTCTGACGGATACCGCCCAGGTTTTGGGGGCCATCACCGGCTGGGAGGTCACACCCGAGGAATTACAACGGATGGGGGAGCGCATCGTGGCGCTTCAGCACCTCTTCAATCTGCGCATGGGTTTGCGCCCGCTTGTGGAAAACGTGATGCCCCATCGTCTACGCCAACCCCTGCCGGAAGGAGGCTCTGCGGGTCATACGCCTCCCTGGCGTGAAATTCGCGCCGAGTACTGGGCGACGAAGGGGTGGGTCGATGGTATCCCCACCCGTCGTAGCCTGACAATGCTAGATCTGGAGGAGTATACAAGCGAGATAGGGCAAAGTTAGAATCTGTCCTGTACTTCCTTATGCCAGACCCGGGTTTGCTTTGTGGGTTTCCATCTTGTGTACCTTGAAAAGCAAACAGCATTTGACAATTCTCGGGTTTCTGCTATAGTAAAGGTGGTTTTAGGATGGAGTAAGGTTCTGAGTCGTTGCCTGTGAAGCATGCGCCCGGACTTACGAGTCCGGGCGTGTTTGCAGCTAAGGCCCAGATCTTACCCAATATCAGTTCTATCTGAAAGGAAGAGGAAGCATGAGTGAGCGTGAAACTGGCGTCGTGAAGTGGTTCAATCCTGAGAAGGGCTATGGCTTTATCTCACGTCAAGAGGGCGAGGATGTCTTCGTCCACTACTCCGCTATCCAGGGATTTGGTTTCAAGACTCTGGAAGAGGGGCAGGAAGTTGAGTTCAACGTTGTTGAGACCTCCAAGGGATTGCAGGCCGAGAACGTCCAAGCCGTTACGACCAGCTGATTGATCGACAGACAATCATGGGGAAGCGCGTTTACGTCGGCAATCTGAGTTATGACACCTCTGGAGACACACTGCGCGAGCTTTGCGTTGAACATGGGGAGGTCGTATCAGTAGACATCGTCACCGATCGCTACACGGGACGTTCCCGTGGCTTCGGCTTCGTCGAGATGGCGACGGACGAGAGCGCTGAAGCAGTGATCGCCGCGTTGAACGGCAAAACGGTTGACGGTCGCGAACTCCGGGTGGCAGAGGCCAAGCCTCGCCGTTCTCGGGGGAGTGGTGATCGCAACCGGGGGCGTTCGACCCGCTGGTAGATCTTCAGAACCTGCTTGTTTCAGTGAGCCATCCGGTATTGCCGGGTGGCTCCTTTTTTTATCCTGGTAGCTGCGTAAAGGAGACGATATGAGAGTTCTATTCATTGGCGGAACGGGTGTTATCAGCTCCGCGTGCACCCGGCTGGCCGTCGAACGAGGTATATCCCTCACCCTGTTGAACCGGGGTAGCACCACGCGCCGCCCACCCCCTGAGAGCGTGGAGATTCTACACGCCGACATGCGCGACGTGACCGACGTAGAGGCCGCCTTGGGGGAGCGCACCTTCGACGTGGTGGTTGACTGGATTGCCTTCACGCCGGAGCACATTGAGATCGATCTGCAGCTCTTCACGGACCGCGTCGGGCAGTATATCTTCATCAGCTCGGCCTCCGCTTACCACAAGCCCGTTCCTCACCTGCCCATCACGGAGAGCACGCCCCTTCATAATCCGTACTGGCAGTATTCCCGGGATAAGATAGCTTGCGAGTTGCGTTTGGAGCAGGCTCACCGCGAGACAGGATTCCCGGTCACCATTGTACGTCCTTCCCACACCTACGATCGCACGTTGTTGCCTTTTCACGGCGGCTATACCGTGATCGATCGTATGCGTCGGGGCAAGCCTATTCTCATCCACGGTGATGGGACGTCACTGTGGGTTCTCACCCACCACCGCGATTTTGCCAAGGGATTCATTGGTTTACTGGGGAATCCTCACGCTCTGGGCGAGACGGTCCACATCACCTCTGATGAGCTACTTACCTGGAATCAGATCGCCCGCATCCTGGGGCAGGCCGCTGAGGTTGAGCCGACGTTGGTTCACGTGGCTTCCGAACGCATCGCCGCGTACGATGAGCGATGGGGCGCGAGTTTACTGGGTGATAAATCTCACAGCGTCATCTTCGATAACACCAAGATCAAACGTCTGGTTCCGGGGTACCGTGCGACGATTCCCTTTCATGAGGGGGCGCGGGAGCTGGTGGCGTGGTTCGACGCCGATCTGTCCAGACGTTCGGTTGACGATGATCTAGATCGCTTGATGGATACTATTATTGAGGAGAACCGGCTGAGCCGGGATAGTTAACCCGGTCACGGTGGCGCTGGTAAGTTTTCAGCTCTCGATCTTCTCTGGATAACCGGTGATCTCCTGAATTTGTTCGTAGAGCGGTTGTAGACGCGGATACATATCCTTGTAAACGCGATGGTAGAGGTCATCGTATATCTGGTGAGCGGCGGCGTTGGGTTCGAAGACCTCGCCCACGCGGGTCATCTCGCGCACCGCTGTGGTGAAATCCGGATGGAGGCCCAGCCCGACGGCGGCGTCGATGGCGGCACCCAGCCCGGAGGTCTCGTAGATGTGGGGGCGCGCCGTAGGCAGGCCGAAGAGATCGGCGGTCAGCTGCATGGCCGCGTCACTCTGTGACCCTCCGCCGGAGACCCGCAGTTCGGTGATGGGGGTGCGACTGCGGCGCTCTGTGCGCTCTTGGCCCTCTCGGAGAGCGTAGGCCAGGCCCTCCAGTATGGCCCGGTAGATGTGGGCCCGCGTGTGGACGTCACCAAAGCCGATGATAGCGCCTTTGGCCTCCGGACCGGGCACCTTGAGCCCCGGTGACCAGTAGGGTTGAAGCATCAGCCCCATGGAGCCGGGGGGAACCTGTTCCACGAGCCGGTCGAAGAGCGCCTCCGGCTCGATATCTTCGCGGGCAGCGATGCGCTGTTCGCGATGTCCGAACTCCTCCTTGAACCAGTTCACCATCCAGTAGCCCCGATAGATCTGGAACTCCAGGTTGTAGGCGTCGGGCACGGCAGCCGGGTAGGGGGGGATGAGAGGGATGACCTCGATGTAACGCCGGTGGGTGGTGTTGATGGTGGCCGTGGTGCCGTAGCTCAGACATCCTACGTTGGGCCTAAGGCTTCCCGCGCCGATAACCTCACAGGCTTTGTCGGCGGCGGCAGCGATAAGGGGTAGCCCTTCAGGGATACCCGTAGCCACGGCTGCCTGGGAGGTGATCTCTCCCAGAGGCTCTGCCGGCGGTACCAGACGTGGCAGTATGTCTGGATCCATAGGGATAGCCTGCCACTTCCAATCCCGGGGACCGGCCCATTCCAGTTTCTTATAGTCAAAGGGAATGTAACCTACCTGGCAGCCCACCGAATCGACGAAGTGGCCGGTGAGCCGGTAGGTGAGGTAGCCCGAGAGCAGGAGGTACTTGTGCGTTTGCTCCCAGATCTCCGGCTGGTGGGTCCTGATCCAGTTGGCTTCGGCCTCGGCTTGGAGGTAGGCCACCGTCTGGGACATACCCACAGCTTTGAAGGCCAGGCCCCAGAGTCCCTTCACCGGCTCCAACCCGTAGGTCCTCCGCTGATCCAGCCATACGATGGCAGGACGCAAGGGTTTGCCTTCCTCATCCACGTTGACGACCGTGGCCCGCTGTGTGGTCAGGGCTACACCCGCCACGGCCTCCTTGGGTATGTCGCTCTCCGTCCATAGGGTCTGGCACGCTTCGCAGAGCGCATGCCAGTAGAGGGTGGGGTGCTGTTCGGCCCATCCCGGTTTCTCAGAGAAGTAGGGTTCGATGGGTACACGGACCTTATGGACGAGGTGACCGCGCAGGTCGAAGAGGAGGGCGCGGACGCTCTGGGTGCCATTGTCGATGGATAGAATGTAATTCCTGGACATTGAAGGTGGCTCCTCCTAAGCTGTGCTTCTGTGACGCCAGTACCAGACTCCCAACAAAGCCCCAAGTCCCATCAGAACTGCGCCCGCCAATGAGCCTGCCAGGATCTTCTTGCGACGGCGGGGCAGGGCCTCGGCGCGACGTGCCTGGGCCTCAGCGAGGGAAGGCTTCCAATCAGGGATGGTCTCCCGGGGCGGAAGGCTGTAGCAGCAGTCGATGAGTTCCAGATACGTGGCTACCTCTCTTTCCCAGCGCTCATCATCCCAACCTAGTTCGGGTTGGCAGATGGCCCGGATCTCCGGCAGCAGTGCCCGTCCACCCTCGGGCAGCAGGAGCCCCAGTCGCACGCGGCGCAGCATGAGATCGTCGAGATGCTGCACACCCTCGGCGCGCGCAGCCCAACGCAATTCGGCCCACAGCGTCTCTGTGCCTGGTATGTTGGCGAGCTCGTCCGGGCGTGCAGCGTCGACCAGGGCGCAGGCTTTGGCGCCGTAGCGTCCTAGAAGACGATGGCGCTGGCGCTCGTCGAGGTGTTCTGCGCCCCTCAGCGGCACGTCCACGGTGTTGAGCACGGGCATGTCGCGGTTGGGCTCGTCCATCCCGGGCAAGCGGGAGCGGACGGCGCAGAGTGCATCGAGAGCGATGACACGGAAGGTGGTGAGTTTGCCTCCGGTCACGGTGAGCAGTCCATCCTCACGCCAGACTACGTGGTCACGGCCTTCCTTCGACGGATCCTCCTTGCCGGTGCCGATGACGGGGCGCACTCCGGCGAAGGTGCTGACGACGTCTTCGAGGGACAGGTTGAGGGCGGGGAAGTGGGCCTCAACCACCTGCATCAGGTAGGCGACCTCCTCAGATGTGATCTGGGGTTCGTCGTTCAGAGGTTGGGTGTGGTCGATGTCGGTTGTGCCTACGAGGGTGATCCCTTCCCAGGGGAAGAGAAAGACGGGACGGCGGTCGACGGGATGGAGGAAGCTGATGGCCTGTGCCAGGGGGAGGCGCCACGCCGGAAAGATGAGGTGGCTCCCCCGTAGCGGGCGGATACGGGGTCGGGCGCCGACCTCGCTCCGAAGGTGATCGGCCCAGGCGCCGGTGGCGTTGATGACGACGCGTCCTTGAACCTCGACCGTGCGGTTGCTAAGCACGTCGCGGAGCAGGACGCCGTTGACCTGGTCGTTCTCACGTAGCAGGTGCTCGGCGCGAACGTAATTGAGCGCGACACCCCCCTCGGCGATGGCTTCGAAGATGACCCGCAGCACCAGACGGGCGTCGTCGGTCTGGGCGTCGCCGTAGCGAAATCCACCTTGCAGCCCATCGCGCGCAATGTGAGGCGCCAGCATCTCGAAATCCTCGGCGCTGTAGTGCTTGTGGCTCCATTGCAGAGCCAGCAGGTCGTACATGGAGAGGCCCGCGCTGTAGGTCCAACGACCGGGGAAGTCACCCTTATAGGTGGCGAGAAGGAAACCCAATGGATCGATGAGTCCTGGACCCTCTTCTAGCAGGCGCTCGCGTTCCTGGACCGAAGCGAGTGTGAGAAATATCTTTCCCTCTTTGAGATAACGGATGCCACCGTGCACGAGTTTCGATGAACGGCTCGACGTGCCCCAGGAGAAATCCTTCTGCTCGACGAGGAGCGTCTTCAATCCCAGGCGTGTCGCCTCGCGCAGAATGCCCGCGCCGGTGATGCCACCCCCCACGACAATGACGTCCCAGGGTTCGGTCAGGCTTTCCCAGAATGCCTTTCGTGTGCTCTCAGTCAACATCTTTCCTCCTTAATCAACGGACAGCAGCTTTCCGCTGTTCATGATCCCTTTCGGGTCGAAGGTTCGGGCGAGGGCGCGGAGAGCGTCCATGCCCAGATCGCCCTTTTCTGCAGCGAGATAGGGTTTGTGGTCCAGGCCGATACCGTGCTGGTGGGTGATGGTGGCACCTTGCTCGATAATAACCTCGCTGGCAGCCTGCTTCAGGCGCTCCCAGCGGTGCAGGGTCTCCTCGGGCGTGTCGGCCAGACGGAAGATGTACTGAGTATAGATGCTGGAACCGTAGGCGTAGAGGTGGGAGAGGTGGGTGAAGACGTGGACGAACTCGTCCAGGTGTACCAGGGCCAGGCGCAGAGCCTCTTCGATGGCGTCAACGAGGGCGGGAACTTTGTCCCAGCTTGTGGCGGTCTCCAAGGTGTCGACAGCGTAGCCCTGATCCCAGAGCGTGTTGCGGAGGTAGGGAGTGCGGAAACGGTTCTTGTGCCACGTGTTGCCGAAGGTCTGTCCTACCTGGATGGCACCGTGCTCGCCCGCGATCTGGAAGGCTTCCTCACGCGAGCTCTCGATCAACCCCTCCCGACCGGTGACGCCGAGAATGAGCATGCACCTCTGGCTACCAGCGCCGCGCAGGGTCAGGTATTTTTTCAAGGCGCCCAGGAGGATCTCGTGACCGGCCAGGGTGAGGGTGGTCTCCGTCTCACAGGGGGTACTGAGCCGCAACATGGAGAGGGGAATGTTTGCCTGCATGATCTCGCGGACGGCGGCGTACCCCGCCTGGAAGTTGGGGAAGAATAGGGCGTGAAATTCCTCCTGCTCCGGCAGGTGGGCCACCCGTACCGTCGCTTCGGTGATGATGCCCAGCCGTCCCTCCGAGCCCAGGAGCACCTCGCGCAGATCTGGACCGGCGGCGGAGGCCGGTACATCCCCGTTGATCTCCAGGGTGCCCTCCGGGGATTCCAACCGCCCTCCGGCGAACAGTTTCTCGATGCGTCCGTAGCCCAGCGATTGTTGCCCGCTGGAGCGGGTGGCGATCCAGCCGCCTAGCGTGGAGTATTCAAAGGATTGGGGAAAGTGTCCCAGGGTGTATCCGCGGGCGCGAAGCTGGGCCTCCAGATCGGGACCCGTTACACCGGCGCCAAAGGTAGCCAGCTGGCTGGTGCGGTTGAAGGCACAGAGGCCATTCATCCGTCTCAGATCCATCGTGAGAGTGGGATCTGCATCTGAGAGCGGATTGACGTGACCCACCACGCTGGTCCCCCCGCCATAGGGGATGATCTGAAGGTCTCTTTCTCTGGCGTAGGCAAGGATCTCGCGGACCTCACCCGTATTCTGCGGATAGGCTACGCCGTCGGGGAAGGCACCGATTTGCCCGCTGCGCAGCGCCACCCAATCGGGGAAGCTCTGGCCCCTGGCGTGGCGGAGACGCGCCTCTGGATCGGTGCAGATGAGAGGATGCTCCAGCAACCGGGATTCCGCTACCTCTTCAAGCACGGATTCGAGCGGAGCGTCTCGCGGGGGTGTCGCGGGTCCTACAACAGATCTCAGGTAGCGAAGCGCCGAGCGGGGTAATTCATAGGTGAAAGTATCGTCACCCCAACCGTTCCAACGTCGCATGATGGTTCCTCCTTTATCTTTAAAATCCCTCTGAGCGTGTTTCACGTTCGGCCTGACGCCAGAGATCGCAGCTTCTCTCCATCATCTCACGGGTGATGCTCTCGGCGGCCTCTGAATCACCCTTCTGGAAGGCGTCGAGGAGCGCCCTGTAGAATCTCCGCGACGCGTGGCGTGCATCCGGCGAGATGAAGTAACGGCAGGCCATCTTTGCGTAGAAGGCTTCGAAACCATTGAGGATGAGGGGGTAGATAGGGTTGGCAGAGGCGATGGTGAGAATGCGGTGGAGTTGCCAATCGAAGGCGGCGTAGGCCTGCGGGGTATCCTCAAGATCCCCTTGATCCTCCAGGTGAGCGATGACGCGTTCAGGGTGGTGATTCACCGCGTCGCGGGTATAGGCCGGTGCCATGGTCAGCCGTACCTCCAGCAGGTTCAGGACGAAATTGGGAGGGAGGGTCTGGTTGAAGCGCACGAGGGTGTCGAGGACGTTCAGACCCCCTTCCTGCCAGAAGTCGTTGACGACGGTGGCCTTTCCATGCTGGATGGTGATCCAGCCGTCGCGGGCCAGCCGTTGCAGTGCTTCGCGCAAGGTGGGGCGGGTGATACCCATCTGGGTGGCGAGTTCACGCTCACCGGGTAGGGTGGAGCCGGGGGGATAGGTTCCCTCGACCATGGCTGTAACCAGGGTCTCCTCGGCGTAGTCCGCCGGTCGTTGGGGTGCGGTCCAGTCGGTCAACGCAGGCCTCCTATCGACGCTTGATGGATGATTTCATTACTGGTAAGTGGTCATACCAGTTATTTTCAGTATAGCATGGGATAGCCTTCTGTCAAGGTGTTTTTTCGTCTGGAACCCCACGCCCACAGCTTGATCTGGGGCGTTATTTTGTTATGGTTCTTATACGCGACTGAGATGGGACGCACTTTAGCTTTGGAGATCAAGCCAGGGACAGCGTCAGCAGCCCCGTAGCGCGAGGTGCCCAGTGCGTCCCGCCTGGATTTTTACTCAAGTGAAACATACCCGTGGGACTTACAGCAGGGAGGATATACTATGCGAGTCGTTGTGGGCTCCACCAATCCGGTGAAGATAGAGGCGGCGAAAACGGTCCTGGGACGCGTGCTAGGCCCCGCCGATGTGCAGGTGGAGGCAGTGGCGGTGGGGAGCGGCGTCTCGCCCCAGCCGTGGGGTGACGAGGAGACGCGTCGGGGCGCTCTGAACCGTGCCGAAGCCGTATTGCAGCGCACCGGCGCGGATCTGGCGGTGGGCTTTGAGGGCGGCGTACTGGAGGTGGGAGGTGAGCTCTACACCTCGGCCTGGTGTGCCGTGATGCGCAGGGATGGGGTGTTGGGCCTGGCCGGTGGTGAGAACACCCTCCTGCCGCCCGCTGTGGTCCATGACCTGCGTTCGGGTCGGGAATTGGGGACGGCCATCGATGCACTCATAGGGGAGAAAAACACCAAGCACCGTGGTGGCGCCATAGGTGCGCTGACGAACGGGTATCTGGACCGCCAGTCAGCTTACGAGCACCTTCTCATTCTGGCGCTGGCCCGCTTCTTGAATCCCGAATACTACGAAGCCAGATGAATCAACTGGGTAGGATGCTCCCTTGGAGGGATGAAGGGCGTAACAAACTCTTCATCCTTTATCCTTCTGCCTTCATCCTTGTATTTACCTTCGCCCGCGTCGCGAGCGGCGCTTGCGGGGTGGCTTCTTCCCCAGGGCGGTCCACCCTGGCCCTGCACTTAACAGGAGTAGCAGCGCCATACTGACGGCGGAGGTGAGACACCAGAGGCAGGTCGCGCCGATGACGAAGGGCTCCAGAAAGGTAAGGACAGCGGAGACGACGACGCCAAAGGCAGCCAGCAGGAAGGTCGCTGCGGGCGCGCGATCGGCGAGGTGATCTTTGGCCCAATATCCATAGGCGAAGGTGGCGAGGATGACCAGGTAGCCCATCAAACCCAGGACGGCGATGGGGAAGAAGCCGAAGAGCATAGCAAATTCACTCTGCTGGACGGCATTACAATCCCCCACGGGGCCGCAGACCGCGGTGGTCTGGGTAACCTCCACAAAGCTGAGGTAGCTCGCCGCGACGAGGCCGACGACCGTGACGATGACAAATCCCCAGGGCCGGAAGCGTTCGGCCCATTGCCACTGCCAGTGGTGAGGCTGTGCGACGGCGACGAGGCTGCCGATAAGTCCGACGAGTACGATGACGGAAAAGGTGTTTCCCACGGGATCCCGCATGTAGCGATCCCTCCAGTCTGGATCTTCAACTTCCTCTGTGGCGGGAAGGCCGGGCAGATCGGGCCAGGCGACCCCTCCCTCCGCGAGGTACTGCTCGATGAGGCCGGGAAGCTGCTCTGGGATCTCCTGGGAACCCACGAGGGCGTAGTCGCCGATGATGAGCAAGGGGACACCGCGTAACCTCGGCTGGTACTTCTCAGTAGCGGCCTGGTAGAGGGCCAGCCCTTCATCTTCGAAAGTATTGATCTCCAGGACCTCAAGCTGATCACCATATTGCTCCTGGAGGGGCGGTAGAACCTCGGTCATGACCTGGTGGCAGTGACCGCAGCTGGGGGAGTAGAAGATCACGACCCGTGCGACCGGTTCCTGGGTCAGTGCTGGCGTGGATAGAAGGATCGCGCCGAGCAGGACGGCGAGAAGGGAGATTCGGCTTCGTTTCAACATGTTCATTACCTCTTCGATATATTGTCACCGGCTATAGTATGTCATAGCGGCCGGTGACGCGCATGTGCATATCACGGCAGTTACTATAGCACACGTGGCCCTGAGAAGCAACTCCCGACTCCATACAGGGGCTTACCTTTCTCGCTCCAGGGTGTGGCTCGGTCAGGAGCACGTCCTGAACCAACGGGAAGGAACCGGCCACAGCTGTTGGTGGATTTGGTAGCCCACATCCGGCAATGATAGAAATGCGGCGAGAATGATGATGAAGTTCTATCTACGTGGGAGGTTGCGGGATCCAGGTCTCTTGCGTACAATAAGGATAGAGGATTCAGGTAAGACGTTCGGCAGGGCGGTTCCCCCTGATCCCTGATTTCCTATCCCTGCCCCCTGTATTTCAAAGGAGAATCGATTCGTGGAGCAGACAAAGTCACCATCAAAGGGTTCACTTCTCGGCTATTTCATCCTGGCGTTCGGTTTTTCGTGGTTCTTCTGGCTTTTTGGCGTCTTGGCCTCTCAGGGCGTGTTATCACTGCCTTTCCCCAATCTGGTCGTGGTCGTCATCGGCGCTCACGGTCCTCTCGTCGCCTCCCTCATCTTAACCTATCGAGAGGAGGGTTGGGCGGCGGTCAAGAACCTCCTGCGCTCGGGCTTCCGTCTGCGGATGGGTCTTATCTGGTGGCTCGTCAGTTTGGTGATACCCCTTGTCCTCACGGGACTCGCGATGTGGATTAATTTGTCCCTGAGCGATTTTCAGCCGGATCTGACGCTTCTTTCGCAGCCCCTGTTGATCCTCCCCACCTATCTGTTCATGTTCTTCCTGGGCGGTTCCGTTCAAGAGGAGTTCGGCTGGCGCGGGTACGCTTTGCCGAGGCTGCTGGAGAGGTGGAATCCGCTCATTGCTACCCTCGTTCTGGGCCTCATCTGGGGCGTCTGGCACCTGCCCCTCTTCTACATCTCGGGCGTGAGTCAGGCATTCATGCCCTTTGGCGTTTTCTGGGCCTTGGGCGTGGCCTTCAGCATCCCCATCACCTGGGTGTTTCTGCGCACGGAGCGGAATCTCTTCAGCGCATTGCTTTTTCACACTGCCATCAACGCGTCCTTGTCCGTTTTCCCACCCATCGAGCAGGAGGTTGGGGGAAATCAGATGGCCTTGACCTATATGTTGATAGGTTACGTGCTGGTGGATCTCGTCATTGTCCTGGCTGATCGCACCCTGTGGTTTGAAGAGCGAGTCTCTTGATGACTCGGGCTCCATTGTTCATACCTATGGTGAGAGTACTTCCGTTATTCTCCTCAAGATCAGCTCGGCAGGGGAGTCTGTCTACGATTTCCTCGACGTGACTGAGGCCAACGTGGCCTACTGGCAGGGCCATCAGACCACGGCTGTCTACACGAGGACCGTCGATCTGCCCCCGAGCGGCGTTACCCCCTTCTCACGTCTATCTGTCCACCGTCTTCAGTGGTTTTGCGTCGCGCTAGCGCGTTGACAATTGCCCGGATTGCGTTATCCTCCGCGCCGTTTATAGCACGGTCGCCGAGGTTTTATCTGCACGGACAGAAGGCCCGCCAGTCTCATGCTGGTGGGCCGTTGTTTGCGCGGCCTGGCGGATGAGGTGATTCGATGACGACAGATGTGACAGAGTTAAAACACAACGCGCTGGAGAGCAACGTCTGGAAGTTCTATCTCTCGCGGACGCTGACGGGTTTCCGCCTCATCGCGCCCATCCGGGTGCTCTTTCTGCTGACCTTCATCTCCTACGCCCAGATCGGCGTCATGGAGCTGGCGGCCTCCATCGTGATCCTGGCGCTGGAGATCCCCTCGGGCGTCTTCGCCGACCTGGTGGGGCGGAAGACCTCCATGCTCATCGGCTCCATTCTCTCCACGCTGGCCTTCGTCTGTGTGGGGTTGGGGAGCGGACTGGGTCTCTTTGCCCTGGGGTGGGCGATCTCGGGCGCTTCCGATGCCTTCCATTCCGGCGCGGACGAAGCCATGCTCTACGATTCCCTCAAAAAGCTGGACCGCGAGGAGGATTACATCAAGATCACCAGCCGCCTCAATCTGGTCAGAGCTCTGACCGGTGTCGTCGGCTCGGTCGCCGGAGCCTACCTCTATCAGATGAACATCCGCTTACCCTGGCTTATCTTCGCCGTCTTCATCGGCCTCTCCGGTCTCGTGACCTGGTCTATGGTGGAACCCCACACCCCGGAGAAGGGTTACAGCGTATCTAACCAGGTGGAGCACCTGAAGGGGGCCTTTGTCTTCTCCTTCACCCATCCGACGGTCCGGTGGCTTATACTCTTCTTCCTCGTCCTCTCTATTCCCATGTTCGCCTTCGTCACGCTGATGAGCCAGCCCTACCTGATGAGCCGGGGCTTTAAGGTGACCTCGCTGGGCTTCATTTTCGGCCTCATTCACGGCGTCAGCGGTGTATTGAGCGCTCTTTCCCACCGCGTGGAGAGCCGCATCGGTGAAAAGCTCTCCGTGTTGCTCATCACCGTCCTCTACGTCGCCGTCTTCGTCCTCGCTGGTCTGGTAGAGGGTCGGAGTGTGGTCTTTGGCCTCGTCATCCTCCTCTATCTGGTCGAAAATTACAAGGGCGTCGTCTTTGGGACCTACCTCAACCACCACGTGCGCTCCGAAAACCGCGCGACGGTCCTCTCTATCCGCTCCTTCCTCAGTAACGTCCTCGTGACCCTGCTTGTGGTGCTCATCGGCTATTTTATCGATCTCTACACCATCGACGCCGTACTGGTGGGCCTGGGGGCGGCGGTGGGTCTGGCCTCCCTGCCCTTCCTGCTGCGACGGTACACCACCCGCTTCCGGCGGGTTTCCCGGGCGGAAGCAGCGCCGGAGGGGTGAGTCGTTCGCCTTGATCGTCGTCATCTCACCTTTTTGTCTCTATACCGTCCTTTTCCTTCGTCAAAGTCGCTCATTTTACTGCTGTGACTCGCACAGTGCCGGATCTTGACATGAGGGTAAACCGTCATAAACTTCATTCAGTAGCAATCGTTATCATCTATCTCACCCCATAGAATCCCGGCACTACCTTCTCATTCCTTCACATTCCTCGGAAGCGGAAACTTTATACAGGGATTGCTGGTATACACCATACCCCGGTCTCCAGCAATGATCGGTTCTTATCAGGATCCATTTGAGGAGGACGCCATGTCATTTTTTTCTCCACCAAATGTAGAGGAATTGGCAGCCCAGAACAAGGTCGGTGAATTGGCCAAGGCATTGGAGTATAAAGACTCGTTTTTCGTCCGCAATGTACGAAGAATTCTGCGAAGGCTTAATGGCTGTGCGAGATCCATTTCTTTTTTTAAGAGTTTGCTGTGTGAGCTGACGCTTGGGCTTTTGCTTGGTGGCAGGAAGTACTCTCAGAGCCGTTTCTCCCATTCGGAAGGGCGTATACACATGGACGCAGTTTCTGCATTGGCAGAGCTTGGAACTCCTGCGGCTAAAGAAGCACTTGTTGCTCTGATGGACTCTTCGGATAGCCAATTGCGCCTTCATGTTATTCGATGTTGGGGGCGGGTAAGGGATAAGAAAGCCCTTCCTTCTATCATCGCTGTTCTTGAAACAGCAGAGCCGGAGGTGCGGACTGCGGCAGTTTCAGCGCTGGGGCAAATTGGGGGTCCCCAGACGATAGGTCCTCTTATTGCTGCATTGATAGAGCATGAAGCCCCAAGCAGTTCCGCAGTCAGATCCTATGGAGTGCTCTTTGAAAGTAGGGATGCTCCCAAAGCGGCCCAAGAGGCTTTGCTTGCAATTGGGAGACCTGCGGTGAGTTCCCTCATTGATGGCCTGAAAGAGGAAAGTGAGCCGTTGCGCTGGAAAGTGGCTGAGACATTGGCCAAGATTGGCGATGTACGTGCCGTAGAACCGCTGGCGACGATGATCTACGGGATAGAGAATAGGCCCCCATGGGATGATCATGGCTGGCAGGAAATCGTCTTTTTCCTGGCTAAATCCGGTGACAAAGGCGTAGTGCCTTATCTATCAGAAATTCTTGAGAATACCCAGGATCTGGAGTTGAGCGAGCAAACCATCCAGTACCTGGAAGAACTGGAAGATGCGGAGGCCGTGCCAGCATTGGTGGATACACTCAGAAGCTCTGCACCTGCATTACGACAGTCAGCCCTGAGAGCTCTGAAGTCTCTGGGTTGGCGCCCCAGGAGTGAAATGGAGCGCGCTTTGGAGCTGGTCGCCGATCCGGATTCACTGTCTGCTCAGGAGGAACAGGAACTGGTAGACATGGGCTACGATGCAATCGACACCGCGGTCTCACTGCTTCCCCCAGATAGGCAGATTCCACTTTTAGCAGAATTTGATTGTGAGCGTTCCTTTAAGGCCTTGACCGGGTGGTTCTACGGGCCGGATTTAGATGCTGCTTCCATAGCAGCATTTCATCTGGGCAGAATGGGTACCGATGAAGCAGTATCCATCTTGGTTCAACAGTTGAAGAGGCCAGCTTCTTCATTGCATAAAAGTAATAAAGATCGTTGGTTGCAAGCAGTGGTGTATGGATTGAAACAGGTGCGTAACAGAGGCTGGCGTCCATTAGAGACTGTGCTCGATTACTTGGCGGATAAGGATGCTTCGCAATATGGAACTCGCTACGTGCTGGAGGCCTTGAGTGGTGCCGGTTGGCAACCTCGGACGAAGAGACATCGTGCAGCCATAGCAAGAGTCAAAATCGCCGCTGAGCACGCCCGGCGAGATTCCATTGCGTTTCATGGGGGTATCTGGCAGCCTCCTCAAGAATACTACAAATGGCAAGAGGAAGCTTGTTTGGAATGACTTTTGTCATTTGTGATTTATGTGATCCGGGTTGGATCCATAGCGTGGTCACTGGGCTGGCGTCTCTGGCGACCACATTGCCCCTCTTCGTCATGCAGGCGGGGATGATCTCGTTGTTTATTTACGCGTACCTACGGAGCCAATCGCTTCCGGTCTCTTGGACGTAGCGCTTCACCAGCGCGCTCGTGTCCACGTAAGGTGGAGGATCTGGGGGTGGGACCGCCGGCCATCCGGCGCACGGATCTGACGGCGAAGGGGTTGGCGGAGGCGCTAACGCTGGCAACCGGTGACGAGAAGATTCGGGCCAACACTGCCAGGCTGGGGGAGGAGATCCGCGCCGAGACGGGGGTTGAAAACGCCGTCCGGCTCATCGAGGACGTGATGTACCCCTGACGGCTTCTTCAGGGCCGAGATTGGCTTTATTGGAGAAGGGTTATTCTACCAGAAAGGACACAAAGGGCGCAAAGGATTGTGGAAGAGGGCAAGACAATGTTGATAACGCTGAAACAAGGATTAGCGCTCTTCGTCACTCTCCATGTCAGGCGGGACGGAGAAGACCTCCCCCTGCCGGGGTTTAGCCTCCAGAAGCTTCTTGGCTTCATCTGCCCATTCGACGGGTACCAGCACGTCTACCTGGGCGATCTTCCCCACGGAGACAGCGAGGGCCGGCCCAACGGATTCATAGCTCAACATGACCGGGATACCGGCACTTTCCAGCGCCCCTCGGATGACCATTGCGCGTAATAGACCTTCTGCCACATACACTGTCGTCAGCCCAACATCCTTTTCCGTATTCAAGTTCATCGTTGTGCCTCCTGTGTCTGCTCGTGATAGGCCGTCCGCAGTGAGATAGGTCCCCCCCCTGAAATCTCCCAGGTGGTTGCTCTTTTTGCGATCCCCTCTTCTATAGTGTCCTCTATTTTTTGATATTTGTCAATCCCACTCTTTCTTGGTATAATCGCTAGAGTTTGTGGATGTTTGGGAGTTATGCCAACAGGGATGGAGCGTGGAACATAGCGTGAAAAGCGATCAGTATTGGGAGAAGTTTTCGGTACAACCTACCGATCTTGAGTATCTCGTCAATCTTCTACTTGAGGAAGAAGAGCCACGGTCTCGGGAGGCGCTCACAAGGGCCGTTATCCAGCATCGCCACCAGCAGCTGGTGGATCTGGCCCAGGAATCTCTCTCGCGGGGGCGGATCTATCGTCCCGGTGAGGCCTACGAGATGGGCGAGACGATTATCTTTCCCCACCTGGGTAATATGGTGGGAGAGGTCATCGAACTGAGGCCCGGTAACAACCCCGAGTACGAGCCTTTCACCGTGGTAAGGGTGCAAACGACAGAGGGTGACGAGCGCGAGTTTGCGGCGGAACTTCCCGGCGGTCATCCCCTTGATCAGGCTTCTTACATGCCGGCCGAGGGTGCCGATCCAGAGGAAATTTACCAGGCGTACGGCGACAAAGTCGAAGATCTCCTTGTCCAGGAGCTGGAGGGGAATCCGAGCTTTGTCCGTATGGGTTACCAGTGGTTTGTCAAAGAGCTATTGGTGGATATTCCCCCCGTGCAGTTGAACATCGCTGAAGCTATGCTTGACATGCAGGAGGGCGGTCCGTTGCCCACGAGGGACCTGCTGGAGGAGATGGATCTGCCCGATGAGATCCCTGAACCCTTGCAGCTCTTCTCGCTGGAATACGCCCTGGAGCAGGATAATCGCTTTGACGAGGTGGGGCCGGCCGGTCGGGCGCTCTGGTACCTGCAGCGGATGGAGCCTCAGGAGGTGCTGGAGATTCCGGAGCATCTTCGTTACGTTCCCATTCCCTACAACCGTAGTCTGTTGAGCGATACTATGCTCTCCCTGGAGGGCCGTATCGACGACGAGTGGGCTGAGAGTTCCTTCGAAGGGGATCTCGAACCCGGTGAGACGGTGACCGTGACGCTTCTCTACCCCCATTGGCGGAGCGGTACACTACCCTTGACCGATAAACTGGCGCAACTCTTTCCGACGGCACGCATCACCGATCGTATTCGATTCACATTCGTCGATGGAGACACTGATAGGAGCTTCCCGGGGTGGGTGGCCCGCAGCGGACGCTACGTTTATGGACTGGCCGATTTCTACGAGGAGTACCAGGTTGCACCTGGTTCCTACGTCGATCTGCGGCAGGGTGAGGAGCCCGGTCAGATCGTGGTGGAGGTGCGATCCTTCCGCTCCAAGCGCGGGGAGTGGCTGCGGACGGTCACGGTGGAGGATGGCGACTTCTCCTTCGAGGTGACCCGCTATCCTGTCTACTGCGAGTTCGACGAGCTGGCGGCGTTGGGCGTGCCCGATCCGGAGGCGGTGGATGCGCTGTCCGAGGATCTCCGGCGCGTTCCCCTGGAGACGCTCGTAGATCAGGTCTTCCGGAAGCTGGCTGTGTTGAGTCTACAGCGTGCAGTGCATTCCAAGACCTTGCATAGTGTGATCAATCTGCTCCGGCGTGTGCCCCCGGCGCCTATGCAGGCGATTCTGGCTGCTGGACAGCAGTACGTTTCGTTGGGGGATAATTACTGGTCTTACAGAGGAGTTGAGTAATGGCGACCCTTCCGCCCGATCCTGTCTTGACACAATTCATCAAGCCCACCTTGGATACACCCTTTCACATCGATGATGGTTGGTGGGAAAGAAAAGGGCTTGATCGTAATATTGAACTCCTCTCGCACCTCTGTGTGGAACACCGTGCTACCTACAGTGGCGGCCAATGGCTGGGCGAGACCATCGACTGGGTTGATTGGGCGACAGGCGAAGTACGTCAGGTAGAGGGCTTGCAGTACATCATCAGTACCCACTGTAGCAAACAGCCCGGCTACGTGGAGCAGGCCCCGACCCTGGTGGAGGCCATCTTCCGTGTCTTCTTGAGCAACGGCAACGAGCCGCTGACGCCCCGCCAGCTGGCGGTGCTCGTGGGCTACCCGCCCAAGCAGATTCTGCGGATCCTCTCCGGACGGCAGGTCAAGAAGGGGTTGCGTCCCGTCCGTCAATCGTAGGTGGGACGCACTTAGATCCCAGCTGTGACCGGTGTCCCCACCGAGCCACCGCTGGCATGGTCAGGAGCATGTCCTGAACATAGTGAAGGAACCAACCTGATCTTTTCCCAATAATCTGTCCTCTACCCATGCGTCTCACCTTGGTCGATTAACTCCAATTATGATATAATAGGGGTGTGCCCCCGTAGCGCAATTGGACAGCGCGGCGGACTTCTAATCCGTAGGTTGTGAGTTCGAGTCTCACCGGGGGTGCCACTCTAAACCCTGACAGATATGATCTGTCGGGGTTTTATCATTATCGCTACGACTCTTTTGGATTTCGCCGGGTCAACGCATGCAAATCCCCACCAGACTGTCATCCTTCGAGGACTCAGGACAGGCTCCTGAGCGTAGCGAAGGGTCTCGTTCCCTAAAAACGAGATTCCTCACTGCGTTCGGAAACTTGTCCAGAGCGAAGCGGGGATGACAATCTCCCCACCGCCCAGCGAAATCGCAGAGATCCATCGCTACGCTTGACGTGGATTGCCTAATCTACGTATGTTAGGCATCTTCTTGCCCCCAACTACGATCCTCGAAACGAAGAGGATAAACCCTCTAGCTGTGGCCGGTGTCCCCACCGAGCCACAGCGGGTACGGTCAGCCGTGGCCAATGGACCCCCTGGGCCATGGGGAGACCGGCCCGAGCTTTTACCAATAATTTTTCCTATCCCCCTCTTCCACTGTGCGCAAGACCGGAATCGGAGTACAATTGAGGATAGAAGAAAGAGGGAAAAAAGGAGATGAAAGAGAGGAAAGGCAGAGGGAGGGGCAATCATTCATGAAAGGTTCAGAATTCGAGCAAAGGGTCCAGATGGCCCAGACTCGTCTGCAGGATCTCGTACGGCGTGTCGGACAGCCCGGTGCGGACGCGGAGCAATTGGTCAAGGAGACCGTTGCGGAGCTGGCCGTCAGCCTGGAGGAGCTTCAGGTGGCCCAGGAGGAGCTGCGCGAGCAGAATGAGGAGCTCCGCGCCATCCGTCACGAGCTGGAACTTGAACGGCGGCGCTACCAGGCCCTCTTCGCCTTCGCTCCCGATGGCTACCTGGTGACCGATCCTGAGGGGGTTATCGAGGAGGCCAACCGAGACGCAGGCAAGTTGCTGGGTTTGCCGCCGGACTACATGGCAGGCAAGCCCTTGGCCCTTTTCGTGTCGGAGGGGGCGCAGACGGATTTCTACGCTCGACTCAGCCGGTTGCAGGCAGGTGGGGAGGGACAGCCGGCTTGGAGGACGCGCTTTCGGCCCCGGCAGGGAGAGCCTTTCCCCGTCCATCTCACCGTGGCTCCTGTGCGGAGCCGCGATGGCGAATTGGTCGGGCTGCGCTGGCTCGTCCGCGACGTCAGCGAGCAGGTGGCGGCGGAGGTGGCGCGGGAACGGCTGCTCGTACAGGTCCGGGAAGAGCGTGACCGGGCGGAGAGATCTTACCAAGAGTCACAGAGGGCCAATGACCTCCTGCGTGCCTTCATCGAAAATATGCCCGTGGGTGCCATCGTCGCCGATCGGGAGGGTCGTATTCTCATGACCAACGCCGCCGGGGAGGCGATCCTGGGGGGTGCTGTAACGGGTAGCCTTCCTCATCCCCAGTTCCTCTACGAGACCTTGACCCCCGAGGGGGAAGCCGTCCCCATTGAGGAGATGCCCCTCATGCGGGCCATCCGGGACAAGGAGAGGACGGAGGATCTGGAGATCCTTATCCGCCGTGCGGATGGCACGGAGCGCATGGTGCTGGCGGCGGGGGCGCCCCTTTTTGATAGCGAGGGAAGGGTCCTCAGCGCCGTGACTATCTTTCAGGATATCACAGCGCGTAAAGATCTGGAGCGGGAGCGCGAGCTCTTGCTGGAGGAGAATCGCAGACAGCGGCTCTTCCTTGAACGCCTCATGGCCGCGATCCCTGTCGGTGTGGCCGTGATGGCCGGCTCGGATTATCGGTACGAGTTTGTTAATGACTTCTATCGCGAGATCGCCGAAGGCTATGAGGGCCCTTTCCAGGGAAAACGTCCGGAGGATATCTTCGGGGAAGTGGCGCTCTCGACCTATCGATTGATGGATGAGGCCTGCGAACTGGGTAAGACGTTGGAGGTGGAGGAGTTTGAATTTCAACAGGGGGAGGAATCTGTCTTCTGGAACGTGAGCGTTGTTCCCCTTGACGGTAACGAGAAGAGACGGGTGATGGTGGTGGCCAGCGACGTCACCGAGCAGGTGAGGGCCCGCCGGCAATTGACTAATCTGGTAGCCCAGCAGGAGGCCATCTTCGACAGCATGCAGGAGGGGTTGATCATTGTGGATGCCCAGGGGGATCTGCTGGAGATGAACCCAGAGGCCTTGCGTATCTACGGCCAGAGAGGACCGGCAAGGAATCCCAAACCCCAGAGCGATCTGCTGGAGGAATGCCATCTGGAGACTCTCGATGGTGCACCCCTTCCTCCAGAAGCGCGGCCCCTACAGCGGGTGCAGCGCGGAGAGGCCTTCAGAGGATTGCGGTTGCGGGGTAACCTGCCCGAGGGACGCGTCTTCGCGGCCCGTTACAACGGTATGCCCGTGCGCGACGCGCAGGGGAAGGTGGCCATGGGGGTTATTACCCTCCACGATATCACCGCACAGGTGGCCCTGGAGGAGGAGCGGACCCGACTTCTCACCCAGCTGGAGGACGAGCGAGCCCGGCTGCGGGCCATCATCGACAACACGCCCGAGGGCATCGTCGTGACCGACCAGCAGGGTGAGATCTTGCTTTCCAACCCGGCCGCCGATAGTTTGTATGGTGCGACCCAGGAAGAGGGTGGGGAGGCGCCGGTTTTCTGCTATCCAAACGGTGAGCCCTGCGATCCCCGCCGATGGTTCGGTCATCGCCTGGCCTCGGTGGGCGTGGATGCAGACGATGAGGAGCTGACCCTCATCTGGCCCAGCGGAAAGCGGCGGGATTTCATGATCAACTCGGCGCCCCTGCTGGATCGAGGAGGTGAGGTAAGGGGCTCGGTCGTCGTCTTTCGAGACGTCACCATCCCCAAGCGCATCACGCGGTTGTTGCAACGCCGGAACCGTATCCTGCGCATGGTCAACCTTCTAAACCGCCAGTTGAGCGCCACTCTGGATCTCTCGGAGGTCCTTGAGCGTCTGCTCGATGCGACGGATCAACTCCTCGATGTGGGGGGGAGCGCGGTCTGGCTCCGAGATGAGAAGGAACCTTCCCAGTTGATCTGCCGAGCCGAGGTGAGATTCCCGCCCGATCACTCACCGCTGCACAAGGCTCTGGAGGGGCAAGAGACCATCGTCGGCTGGGCGGCCCACCACGGTGAGAGCGTTATCCTGACCGCCGGCAAAGAGGATCCCCGCTTTCAGCCGGTGCCCGAGAGTGAGACGGGCTTCCTGGTGGAATCCATGCTCGCCGTTCCCCTTCAGGTTCATGGGAGGGTCACCGGCGTGCTGCAGGTTGTCAACAAGGAGGAGGGTTATTTTAACGCCCAGGATCGGGTGTTACTGGAGACCCTGGCCGGTTCGGCCGCCATCGCCATCGAGAATGCGCGCTTCCACGCGGAGGCCAAGGCGTCGGTAGCGGAGGAGGAGCGCCACCGCCTGGCGCGGGATCTCCACGATGCGGTGAGCCAGACCCTCTTCTCGGCGAGTCTCATCGCCGAGTCGCTGCCCCGGCTGGCGGAAAAGGATCCCCTGCAGATTGAAAGCGGGCTGCAGCAGCTGGTCCGGCTGACCCAGGGGGCGCTGGCCGAGATGCGGGCACTCTTGCTGGAGTTGCGGCCCAGGGCGCTGGTGGACGCTGCTTTTCCGGATCTGCTGCGCCAGCTCACAGAGGCAATAAACAGCCGGACACGGGTGGAGGTCTCCCTGGAAGTTGAGGGGGAGGAGCGTTCCTTACCCCCGGAGATCCAGATCGCCCTGTACCGCATCGCGCAGGAAGCGCTCAACAACGTGCTCAAACACGCGCGCGCCACGAAGGTCTCGGTGCATTTGATCAACCGTTCGGATGGGGTAGAATTGCGAATCAAGGACGATGGGCGGGGTTTTGAGAAGAGTTCCCTGCTGCCCGATCACATGGGGATGCGGATCATGCAGGAGCGCGCTCGGTCCCACGGGATCACACTGGAGATCCACAGCCAGGACGGCAGGGGGACTGAGGTTGTAGGCCAGTGGGTGGAGGAGGGGTAAATGACAGAGCAAGTCATCAGAGTTATGATTGTAGACGATCACGATATGATCCGCAGCGGGCTTTCGGTCTTCCTGGAAGCCTTCGATGACCTGCTGTTGGTTGGGGAGGCGGCGGGTGGTCGGGAGGCGCTGGCGCTCTGCGAGGAGGTCCGGCCCGACGTGGTCCTCATGGATCTGGTGATGCCCGGTATGGACGGGATCACGACGATGCACGCGCTGGGCGAATCTCATCCCGAGGTTCGAGTCATCGCGCTGACCAGCTTCACTGACGAGGAGATGGTGCAGCAGGCGTTACAGGCCGGCGCCATCGGGTACCTGCTCAAGAACGCATCCATTGATGAGCTGGCGAACGCCATCCGCGCGGCGAGGGACGGCAAGCCGACGCTGGCGCCGGAGGCCTTCCGCTCCCTGGCTCAGGGCCCTCAGGATAAGCCCCTGAAGCCCGTCTACGATCTCACGCCCCGGGAACATGATGTGCTGGCTCTCATCGTCAAGGGGCTGAGCAATGACG
>JBNGDR010000001.1:0-31883 GCA_049975685.1 Anaerolineae bacterium | reverse complement strand
GCCCGTGATAAAGGCTTCCGCGAGGGTATTGGGACCAGCCTTGGTCACAAGTAGATCGGCGGCACGGAACCAGAGCTCCATCTCAGTTACGAATCCCTCAACTCGCAGGGGGAGGTCAAGCCGAATGAGCCGGCGGCGCAACGTGTCATTACGTCCCGTGATGACGGCCAACTGAGCCGGTGGACGTGCTGCCCCGACTGCTTTGATGACGGCTTCGATAGGCCCCATCCCTTCACCTCCCCCGACGAAAAGCACCAGGGGCTTCTCGTCATCAAGTCCCAGGTGGCGACGGGCTGTTTCTCGGGGGAGATCCATTCTCTCGACGAAACTGCGGCGTGTAGGCATGCCGACGACCTGTAGTCGCTCAGATGGAACTCCCCACTGGCAGGCCCGGGCAGCTGCACCAGCAGTGGGGACCACGTAGAGGTCGTAGCCTGGTACAAACCACGCTGCGTGCACGCTGACCAGATCCAAGACGATGGTCGCCAGTGAGGGTTTTGTTGGTTCCTGAGCGTAAACTCTTTGCAGCGTGTAGTTGGGCACGGGATGGAAGGAGACGACGACGTCTGCTGGATGCTGGCGCAGGATCCGCTGGCAGGTTGCACCTACATAGGGCCAGGCCAGACGTGAGAGCACTTTCATCCGTTTTGCCCCGTTCGTGAGACGGTAAAGAAGTGCCCACGGGAGGCCTCGCATGCCTATCATGGCCGGCCACCACGCAGGTAGACGGTCAAAGGGCCAGAGATCCAGGGCGGTGAAGAGATCGAGGAGCTCCACCTGCACAGCGTCACCGTGGAGGCGATGAAGCTCATCACGTACTGCTCCGGCGCTGGCCCGATGTCCTCCTCCGGTATGAGAGAGGATGAAGAGGAAGCGGGTGAGATCCTTCAGAGGCTCTCCTTAGAGGCATTCTTCTCGGAGGCAGGACCCCGAGTGATGAAGCGTTTAATTTGTTTTTCAAAACGAGGGCGGGGGAGCATGACGTAGCGCCCACAGGTCAGGCATTCTGCGCCGATATCTGCGCCGACGCGTTCGATCCGCCAGGTGTGCCCCCCGCAGGGATGGGGTTTACGCAGCTCTACCACGTCACCGATTCGCAGATCAAGGGGCCCACGCATCGTCCTGTCTCCTTACGTCCGGAGTATGATGGCCAATCCCAGGGTCAGTAGACAGATACCGAGGATAAGACCGATACCTGCTTTTTCACGCTTTGGCTTCCACTCCCGTTCAAAGTAGGGAAAGGGCTGGGAGATGATACGGTAGACGGGCAAGAGGATAAATCCTGCTGCAAGTCCGGTGAGAGTGCCGCCCGCGTGTCCCCACATGCTGATACGAGGTAGTAACCCCAGGCCCAGGTTGATGAGGGCCGTCGTTACCAGATTGGTGAGTCGGCGGCGGCCGCCGATAACCAGCTCCTGATATCGCCAGTAGAAGGCTACGAGTGCGCCCAACACGCCGAGAATAGCACCTGAGGCGCCAACCGTGAGGGTATCCAGGGGGGTCAGGAGAATGACGAGGACGTTTCCTCCCAGCAGCGCCAGGAAATAGATGAGACCGAAGCGTAAGGCACCGAATATCCGCTCGACATCCTGCCCGAAGACGTAGAGTGCGTACATGTTGAAGGCGATGTGGGCGAGATCGGCGTGGAGGAAACCACCTGTGAGCAGTCGCCACCATTCTCCATCTATCAGGATGCGACGGGGCACCAGCCCGGCCAATGAATAGACCGGGGTTCCCAGAAAAAACGTGGGCAGAAAGATGAGGATATTTACCCCGATAAGAAGATAGGTGAGCCGTACAGGGAAGAGGGGGAGCCCAAAGTGAGCGGGCCACGGGGATGATGGCTGTTCAGAATCAGGTGGCGTATCCATGTTGGCCTCTTGCTACAAGGTCACCTGACGTGGTTTTGCACGGCAGTGCTCGCTCTCGATGATGGCGATGATCTGATCCACAGCGTCGTCCAGCTGGCAGTGATGGTTCATCACCAGATAGTCGAACTCGCGCACCCGTTTCATCTCTTCCTTGGCCAATCGCAGTCGGCGTTGGATCTGCTCCTCCGTGTCGGTGTCGCGTTGACGCAATCGGGCAAGAAGTTCCTCTTCGCTGGGTACGCTCAAGAAGATAAGGATGGCCTCAGGCACGATGGTGCGTACTGTCGCTGCACCTTGTACGTCCAGGCGCATCACGACATCTTTGCCGCTTGCCAGGGCCTGGCGCACCTGTTCCTTGGGGATACCCTTGTGTTGACCGTAGACGATAGCGTGCTCCAATAATTCATCGTCATCGATCATCTTCTTGAACTTCTTCTCCGAGACGAAGATGTAATCAACGCCATCCACCTCCTCGGGGCGCGGGGATCGAGAGGTTGCCGTCACCACGAAATGGAAGGGGTAGTTGCGCTTCTTCAATTCCTGCACGACGCTGTCTTTCCCTACTCCCGAAGGTCCGGAGATAACGATGAGTAGTGGATAACGCTTGGGATTATAAGGATCTTGTACTATGGGCTCGACCATTCGGTTGCACCTCGTCCTCTTTTGTGTATAATTCGTTTCGAGGACCATAAGGTCTCTCGGTTTATATATGTAATATACCACATTCAGGGGGGAGAGAAACAATGCCCATTTATGAGTATCGCTGTCTGAATTGCCGGCGTCGTTTTTCTGCGTTCTGGCGCACCTACTCCGCAGCTGAGGAGGCGGAGCCTAAATGCACCCACTGTGGCTCGGATAGGGTCAAGCGTTTGGTATCGCGGATCAGGGTGGTCCGTTCCGAAGAGAGCAGGATGGAGGATCTGGCCGATCCCAGTGCCTGGGGAGATTTCGACGAGAACGATCCCAAGAGCATGGGGCGCTTCATGCGCAAGATGATGGACGAAATGGGCGACGAGGTCGGTGACCTGGGACCGGAATTCGAGGAGGTCGTAGATCGGCTGGAGTCGGGGCAGGATCCTGAGGAGATTGAGAAGGAGGTCCCTGATCTGGCGGAAGGTCTGGAGGGTGGACCCGCTGGCTATGACGACTCCCTGGATTTCTAGCCGGTCGTTGTGACGCAAGTACACAAACTCCCCCGATCGAGATCGGGGGAGTTTGCTGTTAGCCCTGATTTGATGAACCGATAACGAGCAAAAGCACTCTACCAGGGCCGTTGGCCGACCGTCCACCTGCTTGGAGGGGATCTCGCGTCGACGTCTGCCGCCAGGCAGAGTCCCCCATCGTCGGGGATAGCGAGCGCGGTCAGGACGATGATGGGAATCTCCTCCAGGGGCTGTCTATCCGAAGCCGCCGCCCCCACCGCCGCCGCCACCGCCCCCACCGCCGCCGCCACCACTCCAGCCGCCGCTGCTGCCGGAGCTGGAGGGGGAGCTGGTGAACGTGCTTGCGGTACTGTTCAACATGGACATCAGGCCGTCAGACATACTTTGCAACCCCCCTGTCATGCTGTCACTGGCCTCCTGCAGTGAAGGCATGCCGCTCCCCCGTTGGATAGGGGAAGCTTCGGCGCGTCCCCGTCCACCCCTGGGGGCATAGTAGGGCCGGTACCACATGGGCATGGGGACGACGGTGCTTTGTGGCAGGCTGGTGAACTTGTTGACCCAGCTCTTCTCCAGACCGAAGGCGATGGCGTAGGGTAGATATTTCTCAAAGATGTCGGTGGCTTCTTTGAGATCGGTGTGGCGCTCGGCCTCTCTGAGGTAACGGCGGAAGGCCTCCCATTTGAGCGCCGTCTCCTTGCCCTGGCGTGATTTGTGAGGCATGAATTGACCGACGATGATGAGTCCGACGCCGGCCACCGTTATGGCTATACCCGGACAGAAGGGGAAGGTGGTCCAGGACGAAGCAACGCAACTGAGCCCGACGGCCATCAGGATCCCGGCGATGATCGCGAGGACACCGAAGCCGGCATACTTCCCCCGGACACTGTTGGGACTGCCGGCGAAGTAGCCGCGATCAACCAGGGCCTGGTACAGCGCTTTCTTGAGCTCGGGGATGTGCTTGTAGAATTTCTCCTGGAGATCCTTGAGCTCCCGGCTAGCGCGGCGCCCGAATACGGCATCCAGGAGTTGCCGCTCGTAGGGTTTTAGCCCATCTTTGCTCTTATCCGTTCGGCGGAAGGTGAACTCCCGGTTGGTCGAGCCGAAGATGCCCTTCGACTGTTCCTCCTCGAAGACAACGTAGCCCCGCTTGGCCAGATCAACCAGCGTGGCGACGATATCCTGGAGGTCGGCTTTCTCGTCCATGAGGGTACCTGCTACACCTGGTGGGTCATCTGA
Organism: Anaerolineae bacterium; assembly: GCA_049975685.1. Taxonomy (GTDB): domain Bacteria; phylum Chloroflexota; class Anaerolineae; order B4-G1; family SLSP01; genus DAOTVC01. The sequence continues at coordinate 27,613 of JBNGDR010000001.1, read as the reverse complement.
GGGCGGTTCGGTGAGGATTTCCGCTGGGATCTCCACCTGCGGGTCGCGTCCCCGCAGATACCAGAGGAGGATGAGTCCGCCGATACCGAGGATAAGGAGCAGGAAGCTCCCGACGATGATGACGAGGTCAATGACCGACCCCCATTCATCCTGGAAGTCCTCCGCGCGTTGCCATGAAGGCGCGGAGCCTGCTACGATGCCGCTGGGAAATTGCGCGCGCACCTCGAACTCCTCACCCGGATAGATAGGTTCCCGGGCCTCGAAGGTGACTGTCTGTGTGCCGACGCCTGAGACATTGGCATCCGTAAAATAGGCCTCCGCCATCTGGGCGTTAGCAGGGAGATGAACGGTAACGGTGGAATTCTCAACGCGCGCGTCCAGATCCGAGGGGATGGCCTTCCACCAGATCTGGTCGCCGTCCTCATAGTAGCGGAGTCCATCGTGAACCAGGTACCGGACGGTGTAGGTCTGGGCGCCCTGTGTAGGTGGGAAGTACCAATAGATGTAGAAGTCCCCCTCCTCGGTGGTGGTGCGGAAGGTGTAGGGATCCTGGCTGGAAGATCGTTGATAGGTCTGGGTGGGATCGGACACCTGGACGTCGGTGATCTCGCCCAGGCGACTCATATCAATATTGCGGTAGCCGAAGCTGAAGGTGCCGCCAGAGAATTGGATGATCATGCTCTCTTCGACCCAGAAAGTACCATCCTCGTTGATGGTGATGTCGACGTCAAAACGCTGCCAATAGAAACTCTTACTTTGCGCTCGGACTGTTGTTACCCCAAAGAGGGCGAACACCAATAAGAAACATAGCGCCAGAGTATACCGTCTTCGCATCTCTTCCTCCTCGAAAAATATAGTGAGCGGTGAGCAGGGATCTGGGATTAGGAACCAGTCCACCGGGCCTCTTGCCTGATCCAGCGTTTTCTTAATCGTCGGTGTGGCCTATTTAGGAACTCCTTGGGTGCTGCTGCGAGCTGTTTAGAGTCGTATGTTCAGAGGTATCCCGTGTTCAATGATGAGCAGTACGTTTCTCGTTATGCTCGTATCTCTATTTTAGCATAAATTTGAGGAATATGCCGGTTGGATTAGGAGGTGATGGTGGTGAAGATCAGGTGATGAGGCGCCCATGGCGGCGGTAGGTGCGCACAACCTGCGGATGGAGAGCCGTGAGTACTTCGTAGTTGATGGTCTCGGCCCACTCGGCAACCTCTTCCGCGGAGATCTGCGCTTCACCCTGTTCACCGATGACTACAACCTCGTCGCCCAGGGCAACGCCGGGAATATGGCTGACGTCGACCACGATCTGATCCATGCTCACCCGACCGCGAACGGGTGCCCGTTGACCGCGGATGAGTACCGCTCCCCGGTTGGTGATGAGGCGGTGGTAGCCGTCACCGTAACCGATGGGGACCAGCGCTGCAGTCATGGGGGCCTGCGTAGTATAGGCGCGCCCGTAGCCGATGGCGCTGCCCGGTGGTAACTCACGTACCCGCACGACAATGCTCTTCAGTGTAAGGGCGGGACGAAGTGGGTAGGGAGCGCGACATTCCGGGGAGGGATCCTGACCGTAGAGGAGAAGGCCAGGGCGCACGGCATCCAGGTGGGCCTCGGGGAGGACCAGCAGGCCGGCGCTGTTGCAAATGTGACGGAGAGGGATGTGAATATTCGCCCGCTCTAACGTCTTCAGCACCTCCTGAAAGCAATGCCACTGTTTCAGCATGGGTCGCCGATCCGCCTCATCGGCGGTTGCAAAATGTGAGAAGATTCCGTCGAGAGTCACCCGAGGTAACGATCGGACGAAGTGCACGAAATCCAGAACTTCCTCAGGAAAGAGTCCGTAGCGACTCATGCCGGTATCTACCTTGACGTGGATGGGGATAGGTTCATCCGCTTCATCGTTAAGGCGTAAGGCGATCTCACGGTCGATGACGGTGGGGGTAAGTTGATGGTTCACGACAAGGGATAGACCGGAGGGCGGTGTGTAACCCAGAATGAGGATGGGGGCGGTGATACCTGCTTCTCGCAAACGTACTCCATCGATGGTACGGTGGACGGCGAGGCGGGTGGCGCCGCTACGCAACACCGTCTCTGCGACGGGGACCTCACCATGACCATAGGCATTGGCTTTGATAACCGCGATGATCTCCGTCTTACGGCCCACGAGATCTTTGACGGCTCGCGTGTTGGCGGCAATGGCGTCCAGGTTGATCTCGGCCCAGGTTACCACACCCTGGGGAGCGGTGTTTGGGTGACGGATCCCTCTGGGAGCGGCCTCCCGCTTCTCATGCTGGGTCCAGGTATTGCGGCTCGTCCTCTGCCGTGACTTGATAGTGCCCAACTCGGTCTCCTCTCGAATCCTGGTTTCCTGACCGTATTCACCATCATAACCGATTTTGAGAACTTTCCAAAGTTGACTCTACCGAAAAAGGGTCCAGAAACTCCGAGTTTTACCAGTTATTTCAGTGGAGCCAAAGTACGGCTGATAAGAGAATATCTGAGTTCAGGTGTTGTGTGGAGGAGTAAATCGTGATAAACTGAGGGAGTAATAACCTCAAACAACCCCGAAAGGAAGGGTCACATGGAAAAGCGGTATCGCGTGTTGCACTTCGTGGCAATCTTGTGGAAGATTCTGGCCTGGCTGGTACTCATCCTTGGTTTGCTGGGCTCTATCGGTGGTCTGATCTTTGGTCTGGCCGGCGGTAGCCCGGCCCTCTGGCGGAGCCTGGGTGTAGAGCCGGCCTTCGCCGAGGGCTCTTTGCTCGTCGGTATTGTCAGTTTCATCGGAGGACTCATCGTCACTCTCCTGTACTTCCTGATGATCTTTGCGGCGGGTGAGATGATATCTCTCTTCATCGATCTCGAAGAGAATACTCGACTTACGGCGTTGTGGGCCAGGGAGCAACTGCCATCGGGAGAGTACGAATCCTACGAATAGACGTGCAGTAATACAGATGAAAGAACCTCCCGCAAGCGAGTGTTGCGGGAGGTTCTTCGTAAAGTGTAATTTGGATCTACTCTTGGAGATCTTGGGATGAGAAGCTTTCGGGCAGGAGCTCTCCCAGGGTTCGCTCTCGGTAAGATCCGTCAGCGCGGGCAATGAGTATAGGCATCTCTGGGGTGCCGAACTCGCGCATCACCTGGCGGCAGGAGCCACAGGGACTCCCTGCGTTTTCAGTCGCTACGGCCAAGGCCGATATTTCGCGTGCCCCTGCGGCAACGGCGGTGGCAATGGCGACACGCTCGCCGCAGATGCAGAGGGGGTAGACGGCATTCTCAACGTTGGCGCCTGTGAAGATCCGACCATCCTTTGTCTGCACTGCCGCACCTACCCTGTACTTGGAGTAGGGGGCGTAGGCACGTTCGCGGGCCTCAATGGCCCGCGCAACCAGTTCCTTGCGCTTGATCTGCGTTGGGTTCATGAGTACGTTTCCTTTTCTCTCTTCCTATCACAGAGGTGTGGCTTTGATCTTGCGGATACGACGTCCGCTGATCTCTCGAACTTCGAATTCAACGTTGTGAACGGTTACCCTTTCGCCCACCTGAGGAATATGACCCAACTCGTTGTAGATGAATCCGCCCAGTGAGTCTACCTCCTCAAGGGGGAGAGGAATATGGAGCAAATCCTGTACGTCGTCCAGGGGAATGCGACCATCGAAGATATAGGCGTCTTCCGCTCGGACGACCTCGGGTTCCTCCCGATCATATTCGTCCTGAATCTCTCCTACGATTTCCTCAACTACGTCTTCCAGAGTCACCAAACCGGCAACGCCGCCGTACTCGTCCACCACAATGGCGATCTGGACCTTGGTCTCCTGTAACTCCTTGAGCAGATTATCGAGCCGCTTGGCCTCAGGGATAAAGTGGGCAGGGCGCAATATCTCACGGAGAGAGGGGATCTTCTCACATTTGCACTGGAACTCTAGTAGATCCTTGGCATAGAGAATACCGATGACATGGTCAATAGTCTGCTCATAAACGGGGATACGAGAGTGGCCGCTTTTCACTACCCGCGCCAGTGCATCCTCAGGTGAACTCTTTACGTCAATAGCGACGATATCGATGCGGGGTACCATCACCTCTCTCGTGATGGTGTCATCCAGGCGGAAGATGGAGGTAATCATCTCCCGGGCGTCCTCCTCGATAACGCCTGTTTCTTCCCCGGCGGTTACCAGAGATTGGATCTCCTCCTCCGTGATGACGGTGCTGCGTTCCAGTGGTGTGCCGCCGAACCGGCGTGCGATCAGGTTCCCCAGGGCCAACGCCGATCGTGAGAAGGGCTGCACCAGCACGTGCATATTTCGAGTGAGGACTTCGACGCGCTTCCGCTGATTAAGTACCAGGGCCTTTCCCATGGCTTCGGGTCCCAGTCGGCCCAGGATGAGGCTGATCCAGCCAAGGATGATCACTAACAGAGCCTGAGTCAGCGGTAAGAACCAGCGGTTGCCAGCGGGGAAGAGGCGCTGCTCGTACTCGCTCAATAGGGGGCTCCAACCGACGAATCCCACAATGAAATAGACACCCGTTGCCAACAGCTGAAGGAAATCGAGGCTGGCGCTCAGCCGGGTGATATCCGGTCCCCGGAGCAGGTCCAACCTCCGCTCCTCATCCCATTCTCGACGGGGGTGGGTGAGGACCGTCCGGAATGCTGTCAGTACCGCCTGTAGAGCGAGGAGCAAGATCGGGAACCAGAGCATGTTAGTCGCACTCCCCATCTGTTTCACTCTCCTCGGATTCTTCGATTGTGGGGCGCGGCTTGGGTTGCACGATGCGGGCGGGCACGCCGTAGGCCAGGCTGTTGGAGGGGAGATCTCGGGTGACAACAGAACCGGCGCCCGTTCGAGCCCCTGCACTTATCCGCACGGGTGCAACAAGCATGGTGTCGGAGCCAATGAAAACGCCATCCTCTATAGTTGTAGGATGCTTGTTCTTACCATCGAAGTTGCAGGTGATGGTGCCCGCGCCGATGTTGACGTTAGCACCTACGTCCGCGTCACCCAGGTAGCTAAAGTGGCCCATCTTGGAATTTGGACCCAGGGTGCTGTTTTTCATTTCACCGAAATTGCCCATGTGAGCCCCCCTGGAGAGTCGAGCTCCTGTACGTAGATGACCAAAGGGGCCGATATTACTATCATCTTCCATCACGGCGTTTTCGAGCACCGAGACGGTGACACGGCAGTGATTACCGATGGTGCAGTTTTCGATGATGGTGTTAGGTCCGATTTCGCAGGCTTCGCCGATGGTAGTTTCGCCGTGCAAGTGGGTGTTAGGATAGATGATGGTATCCCGTCCGACCGTCACTCCTACATCAACGTAGGTGGTGGCAGGATCGACGAAGGTGACGCCGGAGAGCATGAGCTCTTCGTTAACCCTGCGCCGAAGGGCGGCGGTGGCAGCACTGAGGTCGACGCGGGTATTGATTCCCAATCCCTCGGAGGGCTCTTCCATCTGGAGTCCTTCCACGGGGCGGTCTTCAGCCACGGCTATTCCGATGAGATCGGTGAGGTAGTATTCGCCTTTGCGGGGGCTGGGTTTCAGCTCAGCCAAGTGAGACCAGAGGAAATCGGCGGCAAAGACGGCTACGCCTGTGTTGAGCTCACGGATGGCGGCGATTTCCGGGGTAGCCTCCGCCTCCTCGACGATGGCCCTAATGCGGTCGTCGGCGTCGCGCACGATGCGCCCGAAGCCTCTGGGATTGTCCCGCTCGATGGTCAGCAGGGCAATGGTTGCCTCGGTTTCTTTCTGGATGGCTACAAGGTGCCGCACTGTATCGACCCTCAAGAGGGGCATATCTCCGTAGAGGACGAGTATCTGATCTGCCCGTCCCTGGAGCAACGGTTGGGCTTGCTGAACGGCGTGACCGGTCCCCCGGCGTTCTTGTTGCAGCACGCAACGAGCACGCTCCCCAGCCCAGTCCCGGATGTGCTGCTCGGTCTCTGGTCCCACTACGACGATAGGTGGCTCGGCGGTTAGCTTATTGGCCAGATCCAGCGTGTATTGAAGCATAGGGCGACCACCCAGTGGATGAAGTACCTTAGGTGTCTCTGATTTAAAGCGGGTACTCTTGCCGGCGGCCAAAATAATGACAGAAAGCATAGGAATCCATCTCCTTGATCGTGGTCTGACTGATGGGACAAAAAAAGACCCGGCTTTTCCAGCGCTTGGCTTTCCATTCCAGGTCCCCATCACATATGTTTCTTGATATAGCCCCCAGACGTACTTGAATCTAATGGGCTTTGACTGGTTCTGATTATAGCATAGCGGAGGGGGATCGCAACCAACCTCGACTTCAACCGGCGCATTGCATAGCGAGCTGTTTATGGGTATAATGACTCTTCCAATAGCTGGGTTCTGGAAAGCGAGGCGTATATCTCGGGGGGCATAATGTTGGGTGAAGGTAAACAGCTCCTCTATCGGGTGGGATGGGCTCTCACTCTACTGGGTGTTGTGTTGATAGTGTGGGCCTCTCTGACAGGGGCTGCCCTCATACCATCACGCGAGGCGCCCGGTCTCGGTCCGACGCCAGGCACGTCTGTGGCATTGGGTGGAGCAAGTACAACGCCAGAGCCGATTGTGCCCACGATCACACCGACTTCAGAGAGGCTCTTCCCTACGGCGAAGCCGATGCACTCGCCTTCGGCCACGCCGAACTCGGTGCCCACCGTCACGCCCTCGATCACGGTCAGGGCCACGCGAACGCACACTGAGTCTGACCCCACGGCTTCGGCAAAGCCGGGTGATCTGGCTCCCACCGCCACGTCGACCGCTACCGCATTAGGGACCCCCACGACATACCCGGGTACCGCCACCTTCACCCCAGAGCCATCGATCGCGCGGACGTCGACACCGGAATCCACCTCGGCCCCCGTGACCCAGGGATCGTGGCGGGTGGGCGTCTCGGTGGCGAAGGGCTCACCTCTGAGTTACGATTTGACGGCGTTGGGGGTGGGATGGATCATGAATTGGCGTGCCTACAGCGCGCCGCCCGTTCCGCCAGGTGTGCAGTTTGCACAGACGGTTCGGATGAGAGATGGGCACCTGGCTTTCGATGGAGCGACCTTGAGCGCTATCGCCGCGGCAAATCCCGGGGCGCTCTGGTTGATAAGCAACGAACCGGACGTGAAGTGGCAGGATAACGTCACACCGGAGGTGTACGCACGCCTCTACCATGAGGCATACCGCGCTATCAAAGCGGGCGATCCGGGTGCGACCGTCGCCGCCGGAGGTATCGCCCAGCCAACGCCATTGCGTCTTCGCTACCTGGATCGGGTGCTGGAGTCCTACGTGGCACAGTTCGGCGAACCGCTGCCCGCGCAGGCCTGGCATATCCACAATTACATGCTGCGTGAGGAGCGAGATTCGTGGGGGGTAGATATCCCCCCTGGGTTCACGGATAATCAGGGTGTGTTATACTCGGTAGATGATTCGGGTAACATAGAGCGTTTCAAACAGCAATTATATGAATTCCGAGGTTGGATGTCATCACGGGGATATGGTGGGTTATCTCTGATTGTGTCAGAGTTCGGCATCCCTATGCCCGCGGACTACGGTTTTCCACCGGAGCGGGTGGCTAACTTCCTGAGGGAGACCACCCACTTCATGAACACGGCAGAAGGCGGTGGTCTGGTGCAGCGCTGGTGCTGGTTCAGTCTGGCCGATCCGTATTATGCAACGGGTAATCTGGTGGATCTGGAGACGGGTGAATGGACGTCGTTGGGCCGAACCTGGATGGAAATAGTGGGGCAGTAGAAAATGGAATCTGGCGATAAAGAAGAAGTGCGGCGGACACTCAGAGGGGATCTGGGGCGGGCCGCGATCAGTATCGTTATCGGTATTCTCTGCCTATGGCTCTCGCTGCGGGGGATCGATCTCGATCAGGTGCGCAGTGCATTGGGTAGGATGAGCCCAGGTTGGTTGGCGGGCGCGGTGGGCGCGGTGGTTCTGGTGGCCTTAATGAAGGGCGTCCGATGGTGGTATCTCTATCCTGTGCACCGTCGCCCCCCGTCCTGGAAGCGAACTTTTCCCACACTTATGACGGCTCAAATGCTCAATGTGCTCATTCCTGTCCGCCTGGGTGAGCTGGCGCGCATCGGTCTGATGGCGCAGGATGACGCGGCACCAGGGGTGACCCTCAGCACCATCGTCGTGGAAAAATCGCTCGATCTCTTCTCGGTGGGGTTTCTCCTGTTGCTGGTAGGCGCCCCCGTGTCGATCCTCCCCGAGTGGTTTCCTGCGCAATCGGGCATGCAGATGGGGATCAGTGGTGCTGTGCTTCTGGTGGGTCTCATGGTTCTCTGGCGGGTGCGTGGGTGGCTCAAGGCCCGGATAGTCTCCGTATTGGGCTTTGGAGGCTTGTTGCCTGGCGCCTGGCGCGAGAGACTGACCAAGCTGGCATCAGATCTGTTGGACGGTCTGGGAGCACTGACCGGCCTCCGAACGGCCCTGCCCGTCTTTGGCTTCACTGCCGCCATCTGGCTTGCTTCCATCTTGACCATGTACTTTATGCTGGAGGCCTTCGGCTTGATGTCGAGCTGGTACGTGGCTCTGATGCTCTCGCTGGCCATCTATTTGAGCAACCTGGTGCCTACTCCTCCGGCCCTCGTCGGGGTCATCGGAGCGGTGACGGTATTGACGCTGGGATGGTTTGGCGTTCCACGTTCCGACGCGACGGCTCTGGGATTGATACTCAATATCATTCTTGTGGCCCCTCTGGTTCTGATGGGGGGTGTAGCAGCCTGGATGCGCTTTGCGAATCTGACCCAAGGTAAGTGGAGAGAGCGCTGGGCGTGGAGTTTGGGTTTATCAAGGAAGGAACCTTGACGATGGCGAACTCATCGAAATGGACGGTAGCTCAAAAGGAAGAGGGTACTTTTTTCGATGAGCACTGGGCCGCCCTCGTCGCCAGTGGCAAGATTGATCTTGTCATTCCCCCTGATGAGGATCTATTTCAACAGGATCTCGGGCGGTCGCTGGCTTACATGGCGGAACGATTGGGCGACTTGCAGGATTGCCGTGTGCTGGAGATGGGCTGTGGTCCCGGTGATTTCACTATTTTCCTTGCTCGCCGGGGCGCGATTGTGGAGGCTATCGACGTGGCACCTTCGGCGCTGAAGATAACCCGGCGTCGAGCAGAGGTTAACGGTGTGACGGAGCGTGTGCACACTCATCTCATGCCGGCGGAACGATTGGACTTTGAGGAAGATGTCTTTGATTGGGTGACGGGTTTTGGACTGCTACACCACGTAGATCTGGAATTGTTGGGACCGGAGATCCACCGGGTGCTCAAACCCGGTGGGCGGGCGCTTTTCCGCGAGCCATTAGGTACCAATCCCATCTTGGAATTCGCACGGCGTTATTTGCCCTACCAGTCCAAGTACCACTCTGAACACGAACGTCCTCTGACCTATGACGACATTGAGATGCTGGAGCGTTGGTTTCAGACGACTCACGTCCGCGAGTTCTACCTTCTCTCCAGCGTCTCGCGGTTGATGAAGGGGGGAGAGGCATCGCCGTTGTTCCGCTTCTTCTACGCGCTGGATGAATTTCTCCTTCGTCGTGTACCCCCTCTCCGTCCGCTCTGCCGCTACGTCGTGGTTGAGTTCGGGACCTGATACTGGAGATCCACATGCATTGGCTATGGGTGGGGCTCTTCTTTTTCTCGGCATCGATGGTGGTCTGGACCTATCTTGGTTATCCTCTTTTCATCGCCGTACTGGCCCGTCTGCGTCCCCGCCCCCACCGGCGTGAGTCTATCCAACCTTCCATAACCTTTGTGGTTCCTGCCTATAACGAAGAATCGGTCATCGTGGAAAAGATCGAAAATTTGCAGATGCTGGACTATCCAGCGGAGCTGCGGGAGATCATCATCATAGCGGATGGTTCGAACGATGGCACCGTGGACCTTGTCAAAGCATACTCGGAGCGGGGCGTGCGATTGCTCTTTCAACCGGAGCGTCAGGGTAAGATCGCGGCGATGAACCGGGCGGTGCCCTTTGCCCGTGGTGACATTCTGATCTTCTCCGATGCCAATGCGATGATGGAGCGCGACAGCATCCAACAGTTGGTGCCCAACTTCGCGGATCCGGCGGTGGCTTGCGTGAGTGGTGAGAAGCGTATTCGTCCCGACGAGGAGGTTCAGGCGGAGGGAGAATCTGCTTACTGGCGTTATGAGGCTTTCATGAAACGCGCCGACTCGTTGGTGAACACAGCCATCGGCGCAGTAGGGGAATTCTTTGCCATTCGGCGGGAGCTCTATCGACCCATGGAGACGGATAATCTCATCGAGGATTTTGTGCTCTCGATGCGTCTTGTGATGGACGGCTGGCGAGTGGTCTACGAGCCGGGGGCCATTGTCTGGGAGGAGGCTTCGCCTTCACTAAAGGGGGAGTGGCGACGCAGAGTCCGGATGGCTGCCGGCGGATTCCAGGCGATTGGGCGATTACGCGGCTTGCTCTCTCCGCGTCATGGCCTTGTCACCTTCCAGTACGTATCCCACAAGGTTTTACGTTGGCTGGCACCCTTCCTTATGATTCTGGCCTTCGTTAGCAATGCGGCGCTTTACGCTCTTCCCTTCTTCCACCTCATCTTCTGGTTGCAGGTACTTTTCTACGCGCTAGCCTTGGTGGGGTGGGGTATGGAGCTGCTTGGGTGGAAGTGGAAACCCGCGCGTATGATCTTCTACTTCTGCTTTGCCAACGCCACAGCGTTGGGGGGCTTTGTGCGCCACGTCACACGCTCTCAGTCGGTCTTGTGGGACAAGGCGCGATGACTTGGAGACGGGTGGCGGCGACGGTGATCGTGGTGGGTGTCGCGCTGACCGTGTACGGCATGACAATGGCGCCCACCCTGTCGTGGTCACATTGGGGGGCGGATGGTGGCGATCTCGTGACTGCGGCGGTGACCGGTCGGCTTTCCCACCCGCCGGGCTTTCCCCTCTACCTGGGGTTTGCAGATCTCTTTGTGCGATTGCCCTGGTCGAATCCTGCCTGGCGGCTCAACCTGCTCTCGGCGGTTATGGGGGCCGGGGCCGTTGCTGCGGTCGCTGCGGCCATTCTGGTGCTCAATGATTCCGCCGTTGCCGGCAGTGTGGGGGGGATCGCTCTTGTCGTGGCCCCTCTCTTCTGGTCGCAGGCTCTCATCACGGAAGTCTACACGACAGCGGCTCTTTTCTCGGCTCTTTTCCTCTTCTGGTGGGTTGGGATAAGGAGATCTGCTTCACGGCGATCCATAGTGCTGGGGGGGATTCTCTGGGGTCTGGGTTTGACCGTTCATCCTACTCTCATCTTTCTGGCGCCGCTCTGGTTGGACCTGGGTTGGGAGGGATGGCCTGGGCTGCTCGCTGCTTTGGGGATAGCTGGCATAGCCTACGTGTTTTTGCAGTTGCGTGGCCCCTGGCCGCAGCCCTGGGGCGATCTGGGTAACTTCGACGGTTGGTGGGAGTACGTCAGCGCCCGCTTGTATTGGGGATATGCTTTCAGCGTACCGCTTGGTGATTGGCCGCGCAGAGCGCTCTCCTGGGTGACGACGCTGGTCAGACAGTTTACGCCCCTGGGGGCTTTGCTGTGCATCTGGGGAGTATCGTATCTGTGGCAAGAGCGCCCGCGGCGGACAGTGGGACTGCTGCTGACCTTCGCCGGGATCAGCGCGTATGCGATAGGGTATGATACCTCGGACTCTCTGATTTATATGGTACCCTTCCTTTCTATCCCGGCTCTGTGGCTGGGCGCGGGCATCGAGGCCGCCGCTGCCCGGGGGGTTCCGAGGTTACTCTGGTTGTTGATTCCGGTGGCTTCTCTGATCTGGCACGTGGGGGCCATGGATTTGTCTGGGGATCTTGCTGCGCAGCAGTGGTGGGAGCGGACGTTGGTGCAGACGCCGGCGGAGGCTGTTCTCGTCACGTCGCAGGATGCACATACTTTCACATTGTGGTACGTTCAGGAGGTTCTCCACTTGCGTCCAGACGTTGTGGTGGTGGATGAGGATCTCTGGGGTGATGAAGCCTATCGAGATTACATCACACAGGAGATCCAGCGCCCTGTGACTCCTCTCACCCTTGAAGGTTTGGCAGAGGGATATCCTCTGTGCTACGTGGGCGCTTCGACGGTTGAGTGTCGATGAAGTAACGATTGGCAGAGGAGAGATTAGGTAGGAGGTTATATGTCGCACGAGGGAGCCGAACGACGTTCTATCCGGTTAAGGCCGACACATCTGGGCCTGGGCTTGATACTCCTGGGCTTGGTGCTGGTGGTCATCTGGGGGGTTCAAGTTTACGCGACGGTGCGGTCGTTGGAAGACCATCTTCGGAGGGTTGAATCTCTCGCCGAAGAGGAACCTATGGCGGTACTCCGTTCGGACCCCGAATCTGTGGGGCAGTTGTTGCATGATCTGCGGGCGGACGTTGTTTCCCTGCAGGGTCAGGTGGGCGGTTTGGCACGGTTGGGACCGGCTTTCAGATGGCTTCCCAAGGTCGGTCCGCTATTGGAGGAGGCTTCTCCTCTTCTGGAGATGGCAGATGGGTTGACGGAGGCTGGTGTGATCATGTGGGAGGTTTTCTCGCCAACTCTTCAGTCCTTGGAGACCGGGCAGCAGGACACCCTGGAGGTGGTGAAGTCAGCCGTTATCGCTGTTCAACCTCAATTAGGACCGGCAGGGGCAGCGGTGGAGAGGGCACAGGAGGCGCGTAAACAGATCGAGATCGAGAACCTCCCCTGGCGATTTCAGGGACCTATGCGGAAATTGGACGAGATGCTCCCTCTGCTGGTAGATGGTCTGGCCGTGGCAGAGATTGCACCGGATCTGTTAGGCGTTGAGGAGCCCCGCACCTTTCTGGTCGTGGCCCAGAACGAAGAGGAGTTGCGCCCTACAGGGGGGTTTATCAGCGCTGCTCTGAGGGTTACCGTGGATGGTGGTGAGATCACGTCTCTTGATTTCGTTGATGCGAACCTGGTGGATGACTATGCAAATAAGCCCTATCCAGATCCTCCAGAGCCCTTAACTCGGTACATGGGATTGGAGCTGTGGCTCTTTCGGGATGCCAATTGGTCGCCAGATTTCCCTTCATCGGCCCGAAAGATGGCCTATTTCTATGAATATGGCCAGGATGTAGAGGTCGATGGGGTCATTGCCACCGATCAACGGGCGTTGGAGCTGCTGGTCGATGGGTTGGGAGGGCTTCGGTTGCCGGAGGTAGATAGACTCATCACAGGGGCGAACCTGCGGGCATTCATGCGGTCGTCCTGGAACCCTGATGACCAGGGTACGTCCGTGGAGTGGGCGTTGAGTCGCAAGGATTTCATTGGAGAGTTGGCACAGGTGCTTCTCGATCAAATCGAGGGCGATCCCGGAAGCGTGCAGTGGTTGGGAATGGGACAGGCGCTTTATCGTGCGCTTGAAGAGAAACATATATTGATCTTCTTTGAGAATGAAGAAGTGATGGACGTGCTCTCGCGGTTGCACTGGGATGGTGCCTTGCTCCAGAGCCCAGGCGATTATTTGATGGTCGTTGATACTAATGTCGGCTACAACAAGGTTAACCCCCTGGTTGAGAAGGAGATCACATATCGGGTAGCCTTGGAGAAAGATGGGACGGCCGAAGCCGATTTGTCCATCGCTTACCTTCACCAGGGAGGACGAACGGGCGTTGACTGCGAGCACTTTGTGCCCTATGGAGAGGGATTAGTTTACGAACAGATGATGCACCGCTGCTTCTACAACTATCTGCGCGTCTACGTTCCTGAGGGAAGTAGCCTGGGTTCTGCAACACCCCATTATACGCCGGCAGAGTACATGTTGCTGGAGGAGCCGGTCGAAGGTCAGGCCACCCTTCTTGATGAGGATCTGGAAAAGGTGGTCTTCGCTCAGTTCTTTGTGGTGGAATACGGTGAGACCCTGGAGACCAACTTCGAATACACACTGCCCCAGGTGGTGCAAGCGGACGGTATCCAGAAATCCTATACCTTGATAGTGCAAAAGCAACCTGGTACGATGAACACGCCTGTATCACTGAGCGTTGAACTGCCTCCGGATGCGGAACTTCTGGCGGCGACACCAGATCCTGCCGAAATAGGGGATGGGATAGTTACCTTTGCACTGGACCTTAGAACGAATGTGGTTGTGGAGGTCCGCTATGAATAGATCGCGCATTCTCCTCTTGCTGATTCTGGCTGTTCTCGTCGGCGGGATGCTGCGGTTAATAGGGTTGGATCGCAAGAGTATCTGGCTCGATGAGAGCGCCACGGCGATGTTTGCATCGGGGACGGTGCAGGAGATCACGTCACCGGGTGGTGATCCCCATCCCCCCCTCTATTATCTGATCATGCATTACTGGTCAGATCTGGGGAAGGGGGAGTTCTTGCTGCGTTTGCCATCGGCTATTGCTGGCATCCTGACGATTCCATTGATGTACTGGTTAGTTCGTGAGTGGAGCGACGAACGTGCCGCGTTGGTGGGGGCTTGGTTATTGGCGCTGGCGCCCATGCACCTGTGGTATTCACAGGAGGCGCGCATGTATGCCTTGGTCACCTTCTTTGGGGTCTCATCGACCTTGTGCTATTCTCTGGCTCTGCATCGCAAGCGTCCATTGTGGTGGTTGGGCTGGGTTGTTGCGACGCTGCTGGGGCTTTACACGCAGTACTCCATGTTCGTGGTGGTTTTCCTCCAGATAGTACTCTTCGTCCCCCTGTGGCGCCAGCGAGGGGCGTCGACGGGGTTTCTGGCGGTATCTCTGGTTGCTCTATTGGTTGTGGGGGCGCTCTATATTCCACAGGCTCGGCGGTTTGCTACTCAATTCCTGGAAGGGGGGGGAGGGGGTAGTAGCTGGTATTTCATGGCGCTGCAGCAACTTCTCGACGAAGTGGGTATCATGGTCTCCCTGGATACGTTGACGACTCTTTTTAAGGTTGCGGCTGTCGTCTCGGTCGTGGTTCTCGTTGGCGTGGTCTGGACGATTTTACGACGGGATTTGAGTTTTCGCTTTCATCGCTGGCATCTCATCGGTGCTACACTTATTTACGTTGGTTTGTTATTGGCCTGGGTCGTCCCCCGGGGCTTTAGTGTGAAGCGCCAATCCGTGATCCTTCTGCCCCATCTTCTCGGTATCATCGGTTTTCTCTTTTCTCGGATCGACAACTGGCGCCGGATGATGCTTATTGCGTTGTTGGTGACTCTTCCCGTGACAATCTACGTCGTGGGTTTTCAGGAGCAGGAATCCTGGCGGGAGGCGGTTCAATATGTGGAAGAGCGCGAACAAGAGGGAGATATTCTACTCTTCAGCGCTCCGTACGTGCGGATGCCCTTCAATTACTACTACGATGGAGATCTTGAAGGGGTGGGTTTACTCCCGGAAGATCTTCCAGAAAGGTTGGAGGAGGCTGTTGCCAATCATGATCGGGTCTGGTTGGTGTTGAGCCACGAGGAGTATTCGGATCCACAGGGAAAGATTGAACAGGTACTAGATCAGGATGCCGCTTTGGTATCCGAGACGCCGTTTAAGCGGATACGTATTCGCCTGTACGATCTCTCGAGATAGATGATGCACAGAGGTAGCGATGATTCCCGTCGTTGGTACCTTGCATCCCTTTAGAGGTGCGGTATGATGAGCTCTGCTTCTGTATGTCCGTCGTCGTTACTTCAGGGAAGCAATAGCAGTTTATCCAGCGAAGGGGGACAGGGAGATGATGGGGAGACAGAGTGAAGACAAGACGTTGAGAATAGGCTTAAGCTTACTGGTCTGTGGATTACTGTTTGTACTCTGCTTGGGGATTTTCAGTGGGGGGACTCGGGCAGCAGAGATCTCAGAAGATCAGATTGTGAACGCGCTGGGGGACGGCTACGTTCATCTCTTTAACCCCAATAGCTCGACTTTCGAGTATTCGTTCTTGATCCCCACCAGTGGCGCGGGCCCCTGGGACGTTGAAGTGACTCCCCATGTGAATGGGAGTGCATACGACGTGTGGTTTACTTTATCAGGTATCGATGCCATCGGTCGCCTGGTATACACCGACACGCTATCTCACCGGTATACCGAATATGCTGTGAGCGATGGTTGTTCCCCTCGTAGTTTGGATGTCCGGGAGGGCTTTGTCTGGTTCACCGAACCGGGGTGCAATCAACTGGGGCGCCTGAATATCTCGACGGGAGCGATCGCCGAGTTCGCCATCAATACCCCCGACAGCTATCCGGCGGATCTATTCGTGGACACGGATGGGAGCGTCTGGTTCACCGAGATGCAGGCAGATCAGATTGGACATCTGGTGGTCACCTCTACGGTATCTTATGCTATTCATGAGTACCAGGGACCTACCATGCCGGATGGGTCGCCTTACGGGATCGTTAAGTCTGGTGATAGGATCTATATTACCCAATACGACAAGGATCGGGTAACTGTCTATGAACCGGACGAAGATCAGTGGGTTGATATTTCCCCCCCCGCGAGTGGGGTTGATGAGCCCTATAATCTGACGGTGGATGGTGCCGGACGTATCTGGGCCACGGAGCATGGGGGTAACCGGATCTCTCAATTTGGCACGGGGACCTTTCCCATAGTCAACCCTTATGAAGTGGGCCCTGCGGATAGTATCCCCATGGATCTGGATGCCGATAGTAGCAACAGGTTGTGGTTTACGCAGTGGGCAGTGGGGCAAATCGGGCGCTTGGCGCCATCGAATGGAGAACGAGTGTATTTCACGGTGCCTGGTTATCGTCCCACACCGACCGGGATCACCCTGGACGATGAGGGCCGGTTATGGGTACTTTCCTCGGCGGCTTATCGTGTCTACATCCCACTCATTATGGCTTCAGGAGGTTAATAGCGTGACATTGGGTTATCTTCGACGTTATGGGTTGTTGCTGTTGGTGGTGATAATGGGTGGTATGGCGGGAGGCATCGCGTCTGGTGTAATTGGAGAGGTCCAGATCGCTGTTGCTGAGCCCCACACCATGCGAGGCCCAGAAGTCGTTGATATGGTGCCTGGGCTTCAAACCTCCAGCACGCAGACCGTCACCACATATTTACCCGTGGTACAGCAGTATTGGAACTCGGCTCCATCCATATTTGGCGTGCAACATTACGGCGCATTGCAAAACGGACTACCTCTATCCCATACTGTTGATCTGGGAATAAGCTGGATACGGATACCGTTTCACTGGGATGATATTGAGCCCGTCAATACGACGCCGGATCACTATGATTGGTCAAAGCTAGATACCATCGTGAGCAACGCTCGGGAGCAGGGCCTTCATTTGATCTTGACTTTGGCAGATCAGCCGGAATGGGCGGCGGAGTATGCTATGGGGCCGGTCTATGATTTTGCCGATCTGGCGGAGTTCATGGGCGCCGTTGTGGAGAGGTATGATGGCGATGGATTTAGTGATGTGCCCGGATCCTTCACTGTACGGTACTTTGAGATCTACAACGAGCCCGACAACACTGACCATTGGCACGCTGAACACGGTGGTTGGGGATTGTGGGGTGAGAATGGGGCTGATTACGCGGGCCTTATGAAGCAATTACGTGCGGTCATGCTGGCTGCCAGTCCCGATGCGAAGCTTGTGTTCGGCGGCATTGCACTCGACTGGTTTGTCGAGGATGGCGGCGTCTTCGATCCCGATTTCCTGGATGACGTGCTGAGTGCCTGTCAGGGTGAGACCTGCTTCGATGTTATGAACTTCCATTACTATCCCGTCTTTGAAGAGACCTGGTCCGCTTATGGCCCCGGCATCGTCGGCAAGACGATCTATGTGCGTCAGAAGATGGAGCAGTATGGATTCGCGGATAGGCCGCTCATTTGCACGGAGGCTGGCTGGGAGAGTGGCTCCTCCTGGGGGAGTGACGAGCTGCAGAGCCGCTATCCGGCCAAGCTCTACGCTCGGGCTATGTCCATGGATCTGGAGACTGTTGTGTGGTTCATGATCAGTGATGGTGGAGTCCTGGGGCTTCCGGGCTTGCTCAACTCTAACTATAACCCCAAGGAATCTTATTATGCCTATCAGTTCATGACTACCATGCTAGAGGGCGCTCAGTATGTAAGACCTCTCAGTCTCAATGAGACCGGGTCTGAACTTATCGAGGGCTACGTATTTACCCGCCGCTCGAAGCGAATGGATATTGTATGGACTAACGACGATACTCCCTACGTGGAGGAAGACGATCCTCTGGTTCCCTATAGAGTGAGTGCCAGTACTGTACGTGTCTCCGACAAATTTGGGAATTCCTTTATCACTTCCGATTGGGAAGATGGAATTCAGGATGGGCGCTTGACGATTCTGGCAGGCGGTAGCCCCTTATACCTTGAGTACAATCCATGATTTTTAGGACCGACAGGCACATGCAAGGACGGACTATGGACAAGCGGCCCGTTAGATTGTTGTTGATGTTGATTGTGGGAGCATCGGTGCTGGTGAGTTTGATGTTGACCGATCAGGCACTCGGTCACGTTAGTGCTACTGATTCACAAGAGGACCGTCTCCTTCAGGGCAGCACAGGAAGCTTCCCTGGTTTGAATGCTACAAACACCTACACGCATTGCCGTTTTGGCGTGGGTGAGAGCTATAAGCGCCTGGGCGATTTTGACATCTCCGGGCTGAATCTGGGATGGTACCTGAACTGGACTACGCTCGTTGATCCTCCAACCCCTTATGGCATGGAATTTGCACATATGTTGGATGTGAGCAGCGGCACCTACGTGCCATCGGGGGCCGCTTTGGTGGATCGGATCACCGCGAACCCCGGAGCGTATTGGTTGATCGGTAATGAGCCCGATTGTATCTACCAGAGTGACCTGTTGCCAGAGGAATACGCTCAAGTCTACCATGAAGCCTATACCTTCATCAAGGGTGTGGATCCGACGGCCAAGATCGTTGCCGGTAACATTGTTCAACCCACGCCGGTGCGCCTGACTTATCTTAATCTGGTCCTCGATGCCTACTACGAAAGTTATGGCGAACAACTGCCGGTGGATGCCTGGGGAATTCACTCCTTCATCCTGAACGAAGCGAGCTGCGATGTCTATCCAGAAAACTGCTGGGGGGCAGGTATGCCACCCGGAGTGGACGCCGACCGTGGATTCTGGATCGATGCCCGGATAGAGGGTGAGCTGGATAAAACCGACGATCTGGATATCTTCCGCGACCGCTTGGTAGATTTCCGGCAGTGGATGGCCGGGCATGGGTACCGGAACGTTCCTCTGTTCATCACGGAGTACGGCTCCCTTATACCCGATAACGGCAATTACGCAGGTTGGGACTACGAGCGTACCAAGAATTTTATGTATGGTACCTTCGACTACATGCTTACGGCAAGTGATTCTCTTTACGGCTATCCCGCTGACGAAAACCGGCTGGTGCAGCGTTGGGTGTGGTATAGTTTGGCGGATACACTCTACGGCGGTGCTCTATTTCACCCTGACTCAGAGGACATATTGCCCAACGGCACCAATTATGGAAACTATACGAGCGCCATCTCGCCCACAGTGGATCTCTTTGCTGTGGAGGTGATACAGAAGGAGAGTGTTTACTCTCCAACAGAGCCCGCGACCGTCACGGTGCGGGCCCGCGTGTCCAACGTCGGGAATATGCCCACCACACAACAGGTGATTGTCCGGTTCTTTGATGGCAACGACCAGCAGATTGGATCGGATCAGCTCATAACCACGAATCTGGCTGGCTGTGCCGCTTTTCAAGATGTACAGCTCAACTGGTCCGATCTCTCACCGGGTGTGCACACGGTGAAGATAGTTGTAGATCCTGACGATACGGTGACCGAATCTGATGAGAGCAACAACGTGGCCTGGGGCACGGTGCTGATTGCAGAGCACCGTCTCTTCTTGCCCGTTGCACTGCGTTATATGGGCCTCTAGTCTCGAGAATTTTATGTCTGTCATTACACTTGATAAAGTCTCCAAGAAGTTCTCCATCCACCACAAGCGCGCACGCTCCTTCCAGGGATTGGTCGTCTCGATGTTCCGTGATGGCTCCGAGGTTCAAGAGGAGGAGTTCTGGGCCTTGCGTGACGTGAGTTTTGAGGTTGAGGAGGGTGAGACGTTAGGTCTTGTAGGCCCTAACGGCGTTGGGAAGAGCACCGTGCTCAAACTCATCACTCGAATTCTTGAGCCCACCAGTGGTAGCATCGAAGTCCATGGACGGATCGGTGCGTTATTGGAGTTAGGGGCTGGGTTTCACCCCGATCTTACGGGGCGGGAGAATATTTACCTGAGTGGTTCGGTGCTGGGATTGAACCGCCAGCAGTTGCAGTCGAAGGTCGACAATATCATTGAATTCGCCGAGTTGGAACGATTCATTGATGTTCCTGTCAAACATTACTCCTCCGGGATGTACGTTCGCCTCGGTTTCTCGGTAGCGGTCCATCTGGAGCCGGAGATTCTCCTCATCGATGAGGTGCTGGCTGTTGGGGACGCGGCCTTTCAGCGCAAATGTATCGATCGCATCAATCAGATGAGGCGTCAGGGTGTTACCCTGATGTTTGTTTCACATAGTCCTGACGCCGTCCGAAATATCTGCGAGCGCGCTATCTGGCTGGATGATGGGCGCGTGGTGGCCGACGGTTCTGCCGAGTCCGTGGTTCAACAGTACATGGACCGCAGCTGGAATGAGGATGAGGTTGAGGTTGAATCCGACGTTGAGGAGGAGGCACGTTGGGGGAATTCCAAGGTCGAGATCGTGGACGTGCGATTGTTGGACGAGGGCGGCATGCAGACCCAGCTCTTTCACGTTGGGGAGCCCTTGACAGTTGAGATAACTTACCACGCCAAGATAGCCATCAAGCGTCCCGTCTTTGGCCTGGCCATTCATCGCGCTGATGGCGTACACATCACCGGTCCGAATACCCGATTTGCGGGATACAAGATTCCCTCGATCGAAGGGCGGGGAAGTGTACGTTATACGATCCCCTCTTTGCCCTTGTTGGAAGGTACGTATTTCATTTCGGTGGCCGTCCATAATTGGGAAGATACGGAGATGTTCGATTATCACGATCGGCTATATCCTTTTAGAGTTCCTCCTTCGGAAGATCAGCCCTATGGCCTTCTGTCCGTGCAGGGAGACTGGTGTTGCAATGATCTTGTACGGTGAGTAAAGGGGTTCATATTAAAAATGCACAGTAAAAAACCACAAAGCGTCGTTCTGTATTCGGCAGATAGAGGGATCCACGTCTGCCCCCGGATTAGAGTTGTAGGACCTTTGAAGCAGGCTGGGTGGACCGTCTTGATGGGCTACGAGTGGTCCAAGGGGGATCTATGTATCTACCCGGAGAAGGTAAAAGAAGCGGATTTCGTAATCATTCAGCGGGATTTTCCTCGCTATGAGGATGATTACGAGCAAATCGTAGCCAGCGCTCACGATCTGGGCAAGCCCCTCATCTATGAATTGGACGATCTACTTGTGGAGATGCCCGAGTGGCATCCCGATCTCAAGTATTACAGGAAAGCTCGAGCCGCCATGCTGCGCGCTGCCTTCGCTGCTGATGCGGTGACCTGTAGCACTCCGGAGATCTGTGACTACTTGGGCGCGTATAATCCCCGTGCTTTTCTACTTCCGAACTACCTGGACGATGCTCTCTGGAGTGAGGCTTTGGGGGAGAGTAGAGATACGGATCGCCTGGCGGCGGAGGGGCCGTTGGTCATCGGTTATGTAGGTGGTAGCAGCCATCTCCTTGATCTGGAAATGATCAAACCGGCGCTGGTGGAGGTCCTCGAACGCTTTGGATCTGACATTTTGTTGCGATTCTGGGGTGGGCCACCTCCTGCTGACCTGAGAGAGAGAGGGAATGTTGAGTGGCTCGATCCGGGTTTGGTTGACTATGGTGAGTTCGCCCAGTATTTCCGGCGACAAAAATGCGATATTGTTATTGCGCCCCTTCGAGATCAACCGTTCAATGGTGCCAAGAGCGGATTGAAATTTCTGGAATACAGCGCGTTGGCCCTTCCGGGTGTTTATAGTGATGTCCCTCCTTATCAACGTCTGGTTAACCATGGTGATAATGGTTTCCTTGCTGCCACGTTGGGGGCGTGGGTTGATGCGTTATCCCAGCTCATCGAGACACCGGAGATGCGTAGAAAGATAGGCGAAGCGGCGCGCCGTACCGTGCGTGAAGACTGGTTACTTTCCCATCACGCTCACGATTGGGTAACCACGTATGAGCACGTGTTGGATGAAGTTGCTGAAAGGGGTAAGGCCCCCGCTGCAGGGAGAACCGTCCGCCGGCTGAGCCATTGGTATCGCAAGATCGAGCAGGATCTGACGGAGCAAGAGCAGATCAACGCCGATCTAAAGCGTGAACTGGTTGAAGAGCTCATGGCGCAGCAGGCAAAGCACCATCGTGAGATGCAGCAGCTTGAGCAAGATTGGGCGCGACAGGTTGCGGAACGAGAGGCGGTCATCGAGACTATCACAACCAGTTCGGGCTGGAGATTCCTGAAAGTGGCGGGGGATGTCCGTAAGTGGTTTATCCCCCCTCACAGTCTGCGCGAGCGTATCCTATACTCTGCTATGCAGAGGGTGCTTGCTCTTAAGCAGGAGGGTGTGAAATCGGCGCTTACCGGCGTCGCGGGTAAACAGCGCGATGAAGGCCTCCCCGAGCAGCACCGACATCCCTTCCCGGTGCGTATCGTTGCCGGGAAGCAGGAGGAGTTCCCTGCAGTTAACCTGATATTGATAGCAGGTACTTCTGATGTGGACGAGGAGATGGTGACGGCCTGGGTCGACAATCAGACCTATCCCAATGTCGAGATTGTGATCTGGGATGAAACGCAAGGTGTTGCGCGTTTTGGGAGTGAGGGTGACGACTACGTTAGTGCTACGGGCATAGTGGCATTAGGTGAATCCTTGTCAGGTCGATACGTCTGCGTTGCTTCAGCGGACCTGCTGCGACAGCCCCGGACTTATCTAGAGGCCAACGTCCTCGCGCTGGAGACGGAGTCGTTGGCCTTTACGATAAATGTACGAGGTCCTGTAGAGGCGTTTGTTAAACATCTACAGTTGCAGAGATTGCCAGGGGACGGAAAGCGTCCCCTTTTACATCAGGTGGTCCGTGCCACGACTCTTGGTGATGACTTCGCCGTGGATCTCTCCGATTGGATGGGCGGGCCGGTTGTGGGTAAGGTTCTGGTCCACACCACCCATCACACAGATCGTCCGGTTAGCTTCGATACTCGCCTCGTCGGTCAGGACATTGAAGTTATGGGGCACTATGCAGTGCTGGATCAGGAGGAGCTCGTACACGAAATACATCCCGTGAACACGATTCTACCCTCTACGAAGGATCCATCAGAATTGCCGACCGTGGTGGTTGCTTTTCCCTTTCTAGCAGTAGGTGGCGCCGAACGTGTGGCACTTGACATGATGCGCTGTTTGCAACGGGAGATCCGTTTTGTAGTCGTGACGACGGAAGGCTATGATTTGGCTCTGGGTACGACGGCGGATGCATTTCGTGAGATAACACCTTACGTCTTCACCAGCCCTGATTTTCTGTTGTCCCCCCTTAACTTTTCCTTCCTACAACACCTCATTGAGCGCTTTGATGTGGACACCTTTTATATAGCCAACGGCTCTGAGTGGTTATACAGTATCTTGTCCCGGCTGAAGAAGGATTATCCAGGTTTGCGGACCGCCAATCAGGTTTACGATTATCGGTTCGGGTGGATTAACCGTTATGACGATGATCTGGTCGCCAATCTGGATGCCCATATTGGCGTCAATCGCCGTATATGCGAAGCATATGTCGCGCGGGGAGTTCCACCCGAAGCGTCTTATCTGGTCGAGAACGGTGTGGACACCGAGGAGTTCGATCTGGCTCGTTATCCGGAGGAGAGACGTCGTTCACTACGTCACAAGTTAGGGTTATCTCCGGATCGTAGCCTGGTCACATTTATCTCGCGCTTGCACCCCCAGAAGCGGCCCATGGACTTTGTAGAGCTCGCAAGGCGCTTCGCTGATGATGAGGATCTACAGTTTCTGATGGTGGGTGGGGGGCCTCTTGCGGGTGCGATAGACGCGGAGGTGCTGCGGATTGGCCTCAAGAATTTTGAGCGGCGCCCCTTCTACCGGCCCAGCAGTGATATCTTCGCTATCTCCGACGTGTTGGTGCTGCCCTCCGAATACGAGGGGATGCCCCTGGTCATCCTGGAAGCTCAGGCCATGGGCAAGCCAATGGTGGTGACGGACGTTGGAAATAACCGGGAAGTGCTGGATGTCACCAGAGGCGGTGTTGTTGTCTCACGCATTGGAGATGTATCGGCGCTGCGAGAGGGTGTCATACAGATGTTGGGGGATCCACCTGAGCCTGGACAGATACGACAGTCTATTCTCGAGCATTTCAGTCTTCAGCGGATGGCTGAGAAGTACCGGATTGCATTGCTGGGAGAGTGAGGATTGGCAGAAGTATCGGTGGTCATCCCTTCGTATAATCACGCACCCTTCGTGGCTGAAGCGGTGCGTAGCGTGCTAGATCAGTCATTTGCGGATCTTGAGTTATTCGTTATTGATGATGGATCGACGGACGGCAGCCTGGAGATCCTGACCGGCATCGACGACCCCCGCGTATGTGTGATTACACAGGAGAATCGAGGTGCACACGCTGCCATCAATCGCGGATTAGAGATGGCCTCAGCTCCGTACCTGGCTATCTTGAACTCCGACGATGCCTATAGCCCAAAACGTTTGGAAAAGATGCTCCCCGTATTAAAGGGAGATCCGTCGGTGGGAATTGTTGGCTCCTACATCGAGGTTGTAGATGTAGGAGGTAGGAGGTTAGGGGTAAAACACGGGTATCGCGATCTGGAGCCCTGGCTTCTGGAGGCGCCCCACCGCAGTTTCCGGGCGGGGGATGACCTGCGTGCCGCGCTGCTCACAGAAAACTACCTGGCGACCACTTCCAATTTCTTGTTGAGTCGACACTGGTATGAGGAGGTGGGACCGTTCCGAGGGCTTAGATATGCTCATGATTGGGACTTTGCCCTGCGGATGGCGAATCTTGCTCGCATTGAACTAATGCCAGAGGCGCTGTTACGCTACCGAATCCACGGGGGTAATACGATTCGGGAGAACCAAGCCCGGATGATCTTTGAGATTTGTTGGTGCCTCGCTGTGCATCTTCCTCAACACATGGGCGATGGGGAATGGTTACTTAATACCGAAAGTCCAGCCCGACGTGTTGAACAGCTCTTATATTCCATTTACACCTTTAACATGGATCGAGTTCTCAACGCTATGTTGCTGGAGGATCTTTCCGGGAACGAGGATCTCGCCGTGGCTTTGCTGGAGCCAGGGAATGCCCGTCGTTCCCAATATCTTGAGTATATTCAACACCATCTGGGTGATGCTTCCGCTGGTGATAGGGTCCCGTTGTTTGCGAAATTCACGAGCCGTCTAAAGAGTTTGCTTGGGCGACGCGGTTAGGAGGAGCAATGACCGCCATTAGTGTGGTAATGCCCTGTCACAACCGTGATTACGATCTTCTGCGCGTCCTGGAAGCCTACGACGCTCAGCGAGGGCAGGTCTCTTTCGAGCTCATTGCCATCGATGATGCCTCCACTGACGATACTCATGATGTATTAAAGTCGTATCGTCCTCGTCACTATTCACTTCGTGTCGAACGCTTCGAAGAGAACCAGGGGCCGGCTGCGGCGCGCAATCGAGGCATCTCTCTGGTGCAGGCCCCGCTCCTTCTCTTCGTCGGTGATGATATTCTACCTAGCGCCGATTTTGTGCAAGGTCACGTCGCCGCTCACCGGGAGCAGCCGGATCTCGAGGTAGCTATCTTGGGACAGACGGTATGGGGGAAGAAAATTCCTCAGAACACGCTGATGCAGCACATCGATGGCGTTGGAGCGGAGCAATTCAGCTACTACTATCTTCAGGATGGTCACGAGTACGATTTCCGACATCTTTATACCTCGAACATATCTCTGAAGCGGGATTTCCTTTGCTCCCTCGATCGATGGTTCGATACGGAGTTCGCCTATGCTGCTTTTGAGGACGTGGAGCTTGCCTATCGGTTGGCAAAGCATGGTTTACGGATCGTTTATCGCTCCGCGTTGATGGCGGAGCATTCCCATTATCATACTATCTGGAGCTTTTCGACCCGTCAATATCGTGCCGGCCTTATGGCCTGGGTGCTGGTGCGCAAGCATCCTCTCGCTGCTTTTAGGGTTTTCCGACTCAACCACAGACGAATCTTGAAGTTTTTCCGGTATCGAGGGCCGATATTGGATACCTTGATAATGTCGACTCTGGAGACTCAACTGCTCCACCTATTGAGCTTCTATGAGTGGAACTATCACGCTCTCTTGGATGATCTCTACGTGCAAGCGCTGGAGTACTTCTACGTCAAGGGTGTTCTGGATGGGATTGTTGGGAATTCAGCGCGGAACGCTCGTGTTCATACTGCCCATCTACGCGCTGCATTGATACCTCTGTTGAGTGGATTCATAGGCCAGGCACACGCGGAAGATATCCCTCTACCTTTGGGTTTGGAACAATTTCTGTCCAGGCATACGCCATTTTTCTGATGATAAGAAAGGTAAGAGATTTGTAATATTCACCGAAATTCAACCGTTACTCAAGGCGGCCTTAGTATTTTGTGGGTTGATTGTGTTTATCGCTTGGCGATATAATTTTGCAATATGCGTAGATAAAATGATATTATGCACTTAAATTTGTTATCTTTCTCGTGTAAATTGCATATTTCGCGGGTTGTGTGATGTTTCTAAGGCACTGCTGATGTGTTTTTGAGCTGGTTACTGTCGCCGATCTCTTATTACACTCGGATACCATCCATTCGTACCCATATCCCCCTTACTTTCTTCCTATTGCCAATAGTATACTCTTGTGTTAAAATTAGGTTAGTTTAGGGGGATAATCACTCGGTGTGTTGATGATAGGGAGTGAGGGTATGAGCAAAAGAAATCTGGTAAGATTGATGGCAACGATTCTGACGTTGGTGTTGTTCCTGTTGCCACAAAGTGTGATTCAGGCATTGCCTGCTCCGGAGCAAACCTCCCTCTCGGCATTAGCTGCTTCACAGAATACACTATCGAATGCGGGAGCCGTCCAGATCCTTCGGGTGCCGGCGGATGTGGGCGATCTTCAGTCAGCCATCGACCAGGTTGGAGATGGCGGCATTATTGAATTGGCTGGAGGCACCTACGCATCGCCTGCCGGGGGTTTTCAGGTTCATAACCTCCGCAAGGGGTTTACCATACGTGCATCTGAGGGAGCCACGGTCGTTATTGATGGTGGTGGGGGGCGAGACCTTTTCCGCATCCAGAACACTGCTGTTTCTGAGGGCGGTCCTATTACCTTCGAGAGGATTATCTTCGCCAACGGATACACCACCACGGAGGGCACGGCTGGCGGGCTCACGCTCTATGATGCCGAAGCGACCTTTATCGACTGCGTCTTCAGGGACAATTTTGCCAACGTTAACACCACGGTTGGTGGTGCTATCTACGTCGCTGATAACTCAACGGTTTTCTTCTTCAACTCAACCTGGGAGAACAACTCCTCACGTGTCGGTGGGGCAGGTCTGGGAATTCGCACCGATTCGGTGGTCTATATCCATAACTCACGCTTCGTCAACAATCGTGCCAACCCCCAGAACCACATA